>NZ_JBZXVN010000001.1:22594-168281 GCF_058892305.1 Pelagimonas sp. | reverse complement strand
CGGTAGTCCAGCCGAGATGGATGAACGTGCCGCCCTCTCCGCAGATCACATGTGCGTTTGGCAATAACGCCGCCTGCTTCAGATAGCCGAGGTCACGCAGGACAGTCTCGCGCTCGAGCCGTTGTGCCTGCCCCGTCTGTCCGGTTCGGCGTAGTTCCTTGTGTCGCCACCACGAGGCAGCGGTCGCGCGCAACACGCGCAAGACACCTGTTTGCATGGGAATGTCCTTCGTCAGGAACGGCAGACCGGAACCCGGCCCGGACCCATCTGAGGGACCCCAAAGGCCCTCATCCGTCAGTCACAAAACCCGAAGGACACTTTCACTTTCACCGGGTCCGGAACCGGTCCTTGGCAAAACCATTGAGTCCTCACCACAGGACTCAATGCCGACACGTCTACCGAAGCCCTTGATCTGGAGCAGCAGAGCCAGTTTGTGTCGCGCTCTGTCAGATTGGGAGTGCCATGGTCAGTTCCAATAGTGAGTCTGTGTGTCAACCGAGGCGGTCGACAATCCGCGATACCACAGCGAAGGCATCAGCGGTCCCATTTGCCTCGCCCTTTTCGAAGTCTCCCTCGATCGTTCCCATCTGGTTCGTCACATGGGCGAGGCAGATGACGGCCCGATCTCGCGCTTGTGCGAAGGCGTAAAGCCCTGCCGCCTCCATTTCGACAGCCAGAATGCCACGGGCCCGTGCCGCCGCGATAGCAGCTTCGGTCTCCCGGAATGGGGCATCGGTGGTCCAGGTTGAACCCGTCAGCACGCGGGGCTCGCCCTCGAACGCGCCATTCAGCCGGGAGAGAAGCCGCTCGGGCGCGTCGCTCCAGTCCGAGGGCGGGACGTAGTGATAGCTCGTGCCCTCATCCCGCAGCGCCCGGTCGATCAGAATGAAATAAGGCGGCGCGCCCTGTGGCGTGATCTGTCCCGAGGAGGTGACGCTGATGAGAAGTTCGCAGCCGGAGGCGAACATCTCTTCGGCGACGAGCACGGCAAAGGAAGCGCCGACAGCGCAGCCGACCACGCCAATCTCGTGGCCATCGAGGTCCAAGATCCACATGTCAGTGTGGTAGCAGACCCATCCTTGGTGCCGCTCCGCCCGGCCCTCTGCACGCAGTTGACGCACGATGTCGCCATCGGGATCGAGCAGGCAGACTTTCGGAACCGCAACAGCCTCTGCACCCTTCTGGCGGCGCGCCTCGCGGAGCAGGCTTTCGGGCGTGAAGGCCGATGGGGCGTCGTGATGTTTGTCGGCAAGGATGGGCGGCTTCTCAGGCAACGTCACTTCCTCGCCCCCGACCAATGCGCCAATCGACGAACGTTCCTGCGCAAAGGAAGGCAAATCCCGCGAGTTCGACAATACGCTCGTAAGAGATCACCATGGTAAAGGCGATCAGTAAAAAGCCGATGCCGGCCAAAACGATTGGGGAATTCTGGCGATGCCGTCGCCAGCGAAACACCAACGCCACAAGCGCTAGGGCGGCAAAAAGGACGATGGCTCCCGCCCAGATAACTTCATTCAAAGCAATCGTCACACCAAGCGCGCCCAGGACGGCAATTGCCGCAAGCGTTCCATAACAGGCGATGAGCGAGAATGCTGTTGCCATTGCGGCAAGCCAGTCGTTTGTGGTTTTCCGGGTCACGTCTTTCCCTCGTTCACGTCTAACGCTTTGCTGCTTCGGCTTTGTTCACTTGCGCGATCAAAGCTACTTTGAAGGTCTACTTGTTGTTCTACTGGACTTGTAGCTGTGAGAACGAGAAACGCACCGCCGGTTGTTGTGACGGTGCCGATCATGTGATCGACCCGCGCCATGAGGTGGGCAGCAATCCCGTGTGGCGGGTAGAAGACGGCACCGGTTACGGCAGCATCACAAAGCCCCGCTTGATCTGCCAGTTCAATCAGATCGCGCCTGCTCCGAAAATGCGCTGCATTCCAGAGCTTCGAGCCGAGCCAGCCCTTCACGCGTCGCTCCGCCGCCCAAAGGTTCCAGCGCCCGAGTTCACCGAGTATCAGCCGGCCGCCAGGTTTCAGGACGCGGACCATCTCCCGGATCGTCGGGCGCGGATCGTCGACAAAGCAGAGCGTGGCGACCGACACAACGCAATCGAAGTGTCCTGCCGGGAATGGAAGGCCGACAGCGTCCCCTTCGAACAGATCGACCTCGACGCCGGCGGCTTTCGCCCGGCGGCGCGCGGCGGCGATCATCTCTGCCGAGGCTTCGAGGCCTGTGACCCGTGCGCCGCCCTGTGCGAGCCGGGTGGCCAGCATACCGTCGCCGCAGCCGACATCGAGGATGCGCAGGCCGCGGGTCGGGCCGATCCGGTCAAGCAGCAGACGCTCCTCGAGCGCGTCCGTGATCCGGCCGAGCGTGCTGCGGCGCCATTCGGCATAAGCGTCGGGGAGACCCTCGAGCACGGGGTCAGCCGCGCACCCGTCCGGGAAGGGCCGCCTCGTTTCCGTCAACTCAGCACCCGGCGAAGGCGCGTCACCACATGGTCGATCTCGTCCGCGGTCGTGGTGCGGCCGAGGCTGAACCGGATCGCACCCATGCCGACCTGCGGCGCAACACCCATCGCATCCAGCACTGGAGACAGCTGGACCCGTCCCGAGTGGCAGGCGGAGCCGGTCGAGGCCGCAACCTCCGGTATGGCCGCAAGTATCTCCGCACCGACGCGGTCGACGAAGGCAACGTTGAGCGTGTTGGGCAGGCGGCGCTCGGGATGGCCGTTGAGAACGACGTGATCGCCGAACGCATCCTTGAGCGTGGCCCAGAAGCGATCCCGCAGGACCTGGACCCGCTCCATTGGCCCCAGGCCCGAAGCAAGACTGGCGGCCACGCCGAGCGCGGCTGTGAGCATCGCGCTCTCGGTGCCCGCGCGCCGACCGCTCTCATGCCCGGCGCCGTGGATGAACGGCTCCAGTTGCAGGCCGTCGCGGATGAAGAGCGCGCCGACGCCCTTCGGTGCGTGGAACTTGTGCCCGGCCATCGTCAACAGATCGACGCCAAGGTCGTCCACCCTGGTCGGGATCTTGCCAACCGACTGCGCGGCATCGGTGTGGAAGCGAACGCCGTGCTCGCGCGCGATCGCAGCGCATTCCGCGATGGGCTGGATCGTCCCCGTCTCGTTGTTGGCATGCATGATGGTGACGAGCACAGTGTCGTCGGTCATCGCGCGCCGCAGATCGTCGGGGTCGACGAGCCCCGTGCCATCGACTGGCAACCAGGTCACCTGCGCCCCGAAGTGCTCGAGGAATCGAAGCGGCGCTACGATGGCCGGATGCTCGGCGCTCGACGTGATGAAATGCGGTTGGTCCTTGCCGCTGGCAAAGAACACACCCTTCAGCGCGTGGTTGTTCGCCTCGCTGCCACCGCTTGTGAACACGATCTCTTGCGGCGCGCAGCCCACAAGCGCCGCGACCTGCGATCTGGCCTCCTCCACCATCAGGCGGGCAGGAACCCCGGCCCAGTGGCCGCTGGAAGGATTGCCATGCCCCGTTTCCAGGGCATAGCGCATGATATCGGCGACCTCGGGGGCAACCGGGGTGCTGGCGTTGAAATCCAGATAGATGTCTCGCAAGACCCACTCTCCCGTTAATACTTGGCCCGTGCTCAGGGCTTGTAGGCCGCGTCCTGTTGCCAGCCTGTAAATCCGCTCTGCATGACGACGACGTTGGTCCGCCCGGCCACGCGCAGCGCGAAGGCCGCTTGGGCCGACAGGCTGCCGGTGTTGCAGAAGAGGATGGTCATACGGTCCTCGGGGATCTCGTCGATCCGGTCGAGAACCTCACGCCACTCTATATTGACGGAACCGGGGATCGTGCCCTCCTCGAACTGGCCCGCATCTCGGGTGTCTACAAAAAGCGCGGTCTCGAAGACAGTCTGGTCGAGTTGCTGAGGCAGGATGATGCCGGACTCATATTCCGAGAACATCAGGTATTCCTGCATGGCCTCAACTGCGGCGTCCTGCGCCAGAGTAGGCGCTGTTTGGACGCCAAGTGCAACTGTCGTCGCCAACAGTAGGTGTTTCAGGTTCATCCGGTATTCCTCCGTTCCGGTTTCTTGGTGTTCAGGTGTTCTGCGCAAGCCAGCCGTTCGTGCCGCCTTCGAGCCATAGGGTGTATGGGTGGCCGAGCCTGTTCAGGATGTCCGCGCCTTCGGCGGACCGCCCGCCGCCTTTGCCGCAAATGGTCACGGGTGTTTTGCCGGTAGGGATTTCACCCACCCGAGCCTCGAGTTCGGCCAGCGGGATATGCACCGCGCCCGTCACATGGGCCGTGGCGTAGTCTTCGGCGTCGCGCACATCGATCAGGTGGAAGCGATCCGGATCGTCCGCGAGGGCGGCGAGTGTCAGCATCTGAGCCATCAGAACACCAGGACCTTGTCGGCGGCGAGAGTCGCCTGGGCGAGTTCATCCATGGTCGATCGGCTTGCCCCCTCCATCATGTCGCCCTCGGCGAGGCCGCGCGCATCCATGCAGGTGCCGCACATCAGGACACGCCCCTTCGCGGACAGGACCCGGCGAAGCATGCGCGCGAGGTTGTAGTAGCCATCGGGCGTCTTCTGCCCCGCCTTGGCGCAGAGCACCGCGTCGGCCATCAGGAATACGGTGATGTCTGCTTCAGGGTCGTTCTTGACCAGCGCGTGAGCCATGCGCAGCCCGTTGAAGCTGCGCTCGGTGCCATAGGGTGGGTCGTTCAGCAGGATCAGGTGTTTCATGGTCGGTCCTCAGGTCCGGGCGCGCGTTTCGAGATCGGACAGGAAGGCTTCGATGCGCCTGGCATTGGCGCCACGGTCGATCTGGCCGAGGCGCGAGCGCGAACGCATGTCGATGCGGGCGCCGGCATCGGTTTCGGTGACGCGGATCGCTACCTCGTCCTCGAAGCCGAACAGGCGGCTTGTCGCGATGGCCTCAATCTGACCCTCCGCGGGATCGGCCGACAGCACCTCCCAGCCGCGCTCCTCCACGAGGGCGAGCGCGGCCGCGAAAGCCTTGTCGAAAGCGAGCGACAGCTCCAGCGGGCGCACATCGGGATATGCGGCGCGCTGCGGCCCGGCGTTCTGCGCGGGGTAGTCGCTCGGCGTGGCCGTGAACCAGAACACGGGCGGGTCTTCGGTGTCGGTCGAGATGTCGTTGATCGGCGGCGTGATACGGGCGGCGATCTCGAAGGCGGCGCCAAGGCCCGCGACGGGCAGCGACAGGATCAGCCCCAGCAAGACCGCGCCAGATCCACCCCTCCTGCGGCGGAGCCAGACCACCAGCCCGGCCAGCGCGGCTATGACGCCGGCACCCGCCGTCCAGGCGCCCCAGCCGGCAAGGTCATAGGCCTGCGGCCAGGGCCAGCCGCCCGCCCGGAAGCCCCAGACAGAAACTGCAAGAAGCGCGATCGAGGCGACGCCCAACAAGATCGAAAGGAAGCCCAGAGGGCGGGCAAGCGTGTCAGGCATCTGCAAGCTTCCTTGGGCTGGCGGGGTTCAATCGCGGATGAGTTTCATCGCCGAGCCAGAAGAGCACGGCACCGGAGACGAACATGGAAATTGCGACGAACCAGAAGGCGGCTTCCGCAGCGCCGGTCAGGCTGGCCGCCAGCCCGAGGCCGAGCGCGCCGATGGCATAGCCGAGGTCACGCCAGAAGCGGTAGATGCCGATGGCAGAGCCGCGCCAGGCGGGCGGCGTGATATCGGCCACCGCCGCGGAGAGGTTCGGGTAAAGGAGCGCCATGCCGAAGCCCGCCACCCCGGCCGACACCGACCACCAGAGCGCGCCTGTGCCCATGACCACCATCGCCACGCCCGCGCCGCAGATCCACATGCCCAGAACGTCGGGCCAGAACCGGCCGACATGGTCCGACAGCCGCCCGGTGACAAGCTGCGAGCCGCCCCAGACGAAGCCGTAAGTGCCGACGATCCAGCCGACCTCGGTCAGGGTCGCGCCCTGCCCCACAAGGAAGACCGGGAACAGTGCCCAGACCAGCGCATCGACGAATTTCTCGACCAGCCCCGCCTGTGAGATCGCGAAGAGCCGTCGGTCACGCCAGCTCATCAGGGCGAAAACCTCGCCCGTGCTGGGGTGCTCGGACACGCCCTGCGGATAACGCGGCGGGTTTTTCGGGGGTGCGGCCTTGTGCGCGGCCGTCTCAGCCTTGGCCCACGGGAGCGTGTCCTTGACCCAGACCACGGTCAGCAACAGAGCCAAGAGGACCACGGCCATGCCGAAGACCAGAAGCCCCGTCCGCGCGCCCAGCCATTCGGCGGCATAGGCGGTCAAGATGCCCGCGATCGCCACGCCGACATAGCCCGAGAACTCGTTGAGCCCCATCGTGAGCCCGCGTTCCTCAGCCTTGGTGATGTCGAGCTTGGCCGTCTGCGTCATCGACCAGCAGAGGCCCTGATTGACGCCGAGAAGCACGGTCGCGGCGACGATCCAGTTCCAGTCCGGCGCGTACCAGATCATCACCGGGATCGGCAGAGCCACGACCCAACCCCAGAACAGCACCCGCTTGCGCCCGATGCGTTCGGACCAGCGCCCGGCGACGAAGTTCATCACCGCCTTCACCGCACCGAAGGCCACGACGAAGGACGCCAGCAGCAGGAACGAGCCGCGCTCGAGCCCGAACTCGCTCTCGGCCAGCGCGGGGACCACCGTGCGCGTCATGCCGATGGCGAAACCCACCAGCATCACCTGGATCAGTTGGTGGGCGACCTGCACCCGGTTCTCGCGGATGCCGCGCGTGAAGTCGCTGGAGGTCATTCGGCGGGCTCCTTTTTCGTGTTCTGTGGATCGAGCGCATGACCACTTGCCGGACCACGGACCGGCTGAACCAGCATCCGGTCAAGCCAGAGATCGCGGCGTGTGCGGAACTGCTCGATGCCGATCTCCATCCCCTCGTGGCCCTTCGCGGGCTGGGCGATGTAGGTGCCAAGCAGCCGGTCCCACCACGGCAGGTTGAAACCGTAGTTCGAATTGGTCTCGCGTGGATCGATGGAATGGTGGACGCGGTGCATGTCCGGCGTGACGACGAACAGGCGCAGCACCCGGTCCACCGGGCGCGGCAGATCGATGTTGGCGTGGTTGAAGAGCGCGGTGGCGTTCAGGATCACCTCGAACAGCAGCACCGCGATGGCGGGGGGGCCGAGGGCGGCAACCGCCGCAAGTTTGATCCCCATGGAGATGAGGATCTCCACGGGATGGAAGCGCAGGCCTGTCGTGGCGTCAAAATCAAGATCAGCGTGGTGCATCCGGTGCAACCGCCACAAGCCGGGAATCGCGTGGAACATCACGTGCTGGAGATAGATCGCCAGATCGAGTAGCAGCATCGAGACGAGGATGGCCACCCACACGGGCGCGTCAATATTGTTGAACAGCCCCCAGCCGCGATCCTCGGCCATGACGGCCAGCCCGACAGCGACAATCGGAAAGGTCAGCCGCAGGATTACAGTGTCGAGCACCACGAGGCCCAAGTTGTTCGTCCAGCGGATGACGCGCGGGATCTCTCGCCTGCGGCGCGGCGCCGCCACTTCCCAAAGCGCCATCGCCGCCAGCACGCCTAGAAAGATGCTGAGGCGGATGGCAGGTTCTGCGGACAGGATGGATTCAGACATGGTCTCGACCCCTGGGGTTGAGGAAAGCGCCGAAATCGCTATCATTCAATTTATCACTTGAACGTTTAGGACTTGGAGTTCCCAATGTCAACCAGCCCGAAGACAGCCCTACTCGAGGAATATGCGCTTGTCGCCCGCGCGCTCTCTGCACCGGCGCGTCTGATGTTGCTGGAACAATTGGCGCAAGGAGAACGAGGAGTGGAGGCGCTGGCGGAAAAGACAGGCCTCACCGTCGCCAACTGCTCGCAACACCTGCAACAGTTGCGCCGGGCCGCACTCGTCACCAGCCGCCGTGACGGCAAGGCAGTGATCTACCGGCTGACCGACGTGAAGACCCTCGCGCTGATGGACCTTCTGCGCATCGTTGCCGAGCGTAACCTCGCGCAGGTCGAGCGTATCCTGCGAGGGCTTTCAAGCGGCGAGGATGCACCCGAACCGGTCAGCCGGGAAGACCTCGCAGCACGGATCGCCGAGGGTTCTGTGACCGTGCTCGATGTCCGCCCCGCAGATGAATACGCTGCGGGTCACATTCCGGGCGCGCTCAATGCGACGCTGACGGAGATCGAGCGGATTGTCCCAACGCTCGATCCAGCCGCCGAAATCGTGGCTTATTGCAGGGGCCCCTATTGCATCTATGCCCATCAGGCTGTGGCCGCCCTGCGCAAACACGGTTTCAATGCGCGCCGCCTTGACGGCGGTTTGCCGGAATGGCGAGAGGATGGCCTGCCAGTGCTGGTAGGCACGCAATAGTCCGATGACCGTCTAGTTCATCGACACCAAGCCACAAAGGCGTCAATAGGCGCGGCTGCGCCATGCCAGGGCCTCGAGAAGTGAGGCTTCGGCCTCATCCGCCCTGCCCTTCGACACGGCTCTCACCGTCCTGTGCCACGAGATCGTTATGGCGCAGGACCTCGGCAGTCCCCTTCGGTCGACCACCCGACATGAGGATAGTTCAGACATGAGCGGCACTGGCATGGCCATCGGCGAGACTACGATCAGCCCCCTGCCCCGCAAGAGCAGAATCAGTACCATCCTGCCCCACGTATTCCTCCTCAAGCGCCCGGTATTCGGCGAGCAGCTTGGCATGAGCTGCACCTTCGTCATCCGTCATCGGTGCCGGATCACCCGACAGAGACCGCAGCCCGTGGCTGTAGCCGTAGGGCAGGTCGAGTGCGACCTCGATCCACTTCCAGCCCTCAACCGCAACCGTCTCAGCCTCGGCCTGGAGTTTGTCCGCCACCAGCCGATCGAGCAGGGCAGGGTCTTCGAGTCAACCGCCGTCATCGCCTTGGAACAGGTCATGCAGCATCGTGCCGCCCGCCGCTTCGTAGGCCTGAACACTCACAAAGACTGCACGCCGGTCGGACGCCCTGACCGAGGTCTCGGTCAGCATGCGCCGGATCTGGAATGGCTCCTTGTTCCAGGATGAATGAATCACATCCCAGACCAGAACCTGACGCGCGTGATCGGGGTTCACGGTGAAAACCATGAGCTGCTCCAGCGTCATGCCATCCTCGGCATAGATCTCAAGCAGGGCAGGGGCGACGGCTGCGAGTTTGAGGCGCTGCTTCACGACCTGCGGCGTCAAGAAGAAGGCGGCAGCAATCTCTGCGTCGGTCTGTCCCTTGTCTCGCAGGGACACAAACGCGCGGAACCGATCGAGCGGGTGCAGGGCGACGCGCTGCATGTTTTCTGCAAGGGAATCGTCCTCGGCTAGGATGTCGGATGCAGCATCGCGGACGATGCAGGGAATGGGCGTGGTCTATGCCAAACGCTTTTGCTTCACCAGCCGGGATAATGCTTGAAACCGGCGGCCACCAGCCGGGATTTCGAACTTGCCGGTCTCGGTGCCATCGTCAGCCAACACGGGCCGCACGCTCAGGCTCTGCAAAAGACCGCGGCGAGCGATGTCTTCGGCCAGTTCCTCGAGGGACACGCCAGCTTTGATGCGCCGCACGTTGGACTGGCTCAGCACCAGCTTGTCGAAAGGGATATCCCGCGAAGGGGACAGGGTGATTTTCTGGACAGCTGTGGTCCTCAGATATTCCCCACGACGGGCGTCGGAAGCCACTCTCCCGATCTCACTTCCCGTCACCCTCAAACCAACACTTCTTTTCCTCTCGATGACCTTATGGTTGGAACTATCCGGGAAAATTCGCCGGAGCATCAAAGACTACCCTCAATCACAAGCTGGTTGAGTGACCGTGATAAGACCATCACATCCCTTGCCTCATCATTGCGTCTAGGTACGCGTTGGTGTTCCTCACCTGTCCTGTGCTGGCTCTCAAAATTAATTCGTCGAGTGCAATAAGGAGCTGCCCTGGACCTCTTTCTCTAAGGTGTCTCATGATCCTGCCTTGTTCTATTCTCAGCAAATTCCCGACATCAGCCAACATGTTCATAACGGATTGATGATCTCTTGGTTCATTTGGGAAGAAGTCCGATACGTTTTTCAGGTCCGTCCAAGCCATAGTTGTTGGATCTCGGCCGTCTTTAAATCCAGAGCTGCTGAGAGCACCTGTAGTATCCTTTTTTATATTCAATCTTGTGGGTTCTACGTGCCGGACATTTTGTCCGTCGTCGCCGGACAATTGGTCGGGCATCGTTTCCTGAGCTTCACGGTTTCCGGCCGGAAACTCTCTGATGGTCGCTCCGGCCAACTCTGCCAACTTCTTGATAAGTTCTATGATTTCGTCGGCTTTGAGTGTTGCACGGCGTAGGATGTTGCGCACGTTTTGGAGAAATGTGAATGTCTCATCATCGTTTGCTTGGCGCAAAGCTTCGACACGAAGAGACAGCGCCTCCGCCCTGAGTGACCGTAGCTCTTCCTGATCGCCGACAAGCTGTTTTGCGTGTTCTGTGAGCTCACTTTCCCGATCGAACATTGGCTGTAGATCGAAGCCAAAGGCATCTCTGATCAATCCACCGTAGCGAAGAGGGAACCGTTTGCGGGTTGCGCTATCCCTGCGTTGGATCAAATTGGCGTCCACGAGGCGTCCGATACACCGTCGGATCGTTCTCTCGTTCAGACCGTTCGTTCTCTCAGACAACGATGCGTTTGAGGGGAAGACGGTAGTCATTGAAGCTGTTTCTCCGGCCTTCTTCGGCATGAAGCTGATTAAGGCCTGCAGTGTCACAAGGTCATTTGGTGTCAAACCGAGTTCTTTGCGAAGCGTTCGGATCGGCTCGATGACTCTGTACGGGTTCGTACAGGGTACAGGAGATCGTTCCGCCAAGGCGGGTGTGTGAGAAAATACCTGTCTCATGATGATGTCGGCTGAAAAAGCTTCCCCGTTCACCGCGAACGGTGTTGAAAACGATTCGGCTTCGGGGTATCAATCAGGTGTCTAAGCTAATCGAGGCCCTTCGGAAGCACTGCTTTCGGGGGGTCTTTCCTTTTCTGGCCTGTCCTCCTTTCTGCTCAGTTTTCGTTATCTTCTATGTCAGGACCATCAAGATCCTGATCCCTGCCGGAGACTGGGTTACCTATGGGTTCCATTTTCTCTGGGGTAATGATCTGCCCCGGACTAGCGGCCTTCGCGTTCGCCAACGCGAGAAGAGCGGCCTCTGGATTCTCAGAGATCCACGTATGAAGCCCGTCATCTCCGTTCTTGACGGTGATGATCACGTTTCTCTTGGTGACCTTCACCATCCCGAGTCTTGTCTGGATTGCCGATGGGGCAGTGGGCTTGTGCTGTTTCAGGAGACCTTCAAAGACCGCAAAGCGTTCGTCGGAGGTCTTGCCTGAACCTCTGGATTTCATGAGAGTATCATGGAATTCTCGGTTTCCGGCCGGAAACCCTTCATCTCCAGAGAAGCCAAGGCTCTCATAAGACTTTGCGGCAGCATACCAACGATCCCGTCCAACCCCGGGTGCCGCCCCGATCTTTTGGATGAGTTCAGTCGGAATACAGGAAGTGACTTGTTTCATGCGAGCAAGTCCCGTGAGCTTGTCACCGGCTTTCCTGGCTTTCTGATCGATGTTGAGGGCGTCACAGACCAGCCCCTCGTCCTTGCCGGACTCTATGAGAGAACGTGCAAACAGGGCTTTCTCGATCCAGCTGAGGTCTTTTCGGAAGCTGTTCTCTTGGCCTTGTGCAAGAATCGCTTGATCCTCATCCAAGCCTCTGATGAGAGCCTTTGCGGGCTTGCCGATAAGTCGAAGGGCCGCTAATCGCCTGCGCCCATAGATGATCCTGTATCGCCCCCCTTCGGGGCTCAGAAGTATTGGGATAAGCTGTCCCTGCTTGTCGATGCTTTCAGCCAGTTCCCTGATGTCATCTTCGTCATCCACGGCCAGACGATCCTGGAACTCGGAATCATCAATAAGGTCGGTACTGATTTCTTGAATTGAAGATTGTGCCGCATCCTGAAGAGAACGGGCCATTCCCGAAAGGGCAGGGGCTCGTGACTGGGTTCGAGTCGGAGAAATCGACGAGTTCTCCTGCTTTTCTTCATCCTCGGGAATGTCGAATGTGACTTTGCGTGCCATTACTTACGCCCCCATGCCGTTTTGATGAGCCCTTCGACCTCCGCCACAACCCCGTTGATGGACTCGATAGCCCGATCGTACGTCTGGCGATGGAAATCCGTTCTGGCGATCTCGAACAGTGTCTGTTGCGTGAGCCCAGCGTCAGAGACTGCGGAGGATTTCAGGAAAGGCTGTGTAAGAACGTCATCCGTGAACATGGTCCGCAGGAATGCCGCCATCTGGGTTTGGGGGCCGTCATTGGGCTCGAAACGAGTGATTAGAAACCTCATGAAGTCCCAGTCGGGCGATGCGCCTACATCAGCAATCGTTGCCATGAGGCTGGATGTGAGCTGCAGGAATTGGGCCATCGAGGCGACGTCAAGCATGCTTGGAATGACAGTGACGACTAGGGATGTCGACGCTACCAAAGCTGATAATGTGGTAAACCCGAGTTGGGGTGGGCAGTCGATGACGACAATGTCGTAGTCTGTCTCGACTTCATTAATGCAAAGGGCAAGCCGCTGATAGAACGGCGGCCTGATATTGTTTCGAAGGGCGTGTGCGGTTTCGGTCTCGAACTCAGAGAGCAGCAATCCGGCCGCAGCTAGATCGAGGTTGTGGAAATACGTTTTGCGCACAACGTCTCTAAAGGGGATAGGGTCCTCGTACCGTAGGGCATCGTACACCGTTCCGGCTTCAGGGAAGTCGATTTCCGGCCGGAAACCGAACATTGTGGTCATTGAGGCTTGCGGGTCGAGATCGATTGCCAGAACTCGATAACCGTCAAGGGCGAGCTTTTGGGCCAAATGGATCGCCGTTGTCGTCTTTCCCGCGCCCCCTTTGAAGTTGGCGATCGAAATGATCTGTATATGCTCCCCTTCCCGACGACGAGGAACAATATGCTGGAACTTCGTGCTTGACCGGGCAATTTCGTGGCGCGCTATGTCGATCTGCTCTGCAGTGTAGAACCTGCGGCCGCGGGCATCCGTCTCGATGTCACCGAGATCGAGCTTGTCCTCGAAGAACATCTTCCGCAGAAAATCCTGGCTTACCCCGAGGATCTGAGCAACCTCCGTGGATGAGAACCGTCTGAGAGCCTTTCGTTCATCAGGTAGAAACGATTTGCGCATATTCACATCAAGCGATTTGCTTAGACGTGTCGCCATCGTTTGGATCTTTTGATCCATTCTGATCCGCTGCTCGTTCATGCCCGTCCCGCCGCCCGTCTTCCGGGTCTATCTTGAGAAGGAACGCAAAACCGCCGGAAACTGATGGTTAGCGTTCTTCCGCAAAAATGTCAGGAAAGCGTTTGACAGGCAAGGATTTTTTCAAATGGTGGGCCGGTACCCGATGAAATCATTTATTTACAATGGCTTATCTTATTTCGCGGATCCAACGCGTCAAGAGCTTGTGTCGCTGCCATCTATTAAACGCAAGATGTACCCGATTCACATAGGCGGTTTTGCTTCCAAAGAACGAATCTGAGTCTCTTCAATCATTCCCAGATTCTCGGCTCGCTCCAACAGCATCTTGACCGATGAGGGCTGCCATCTCGTTCGGCCACGAGGCGTGCGTTCGCGCATAGATTCCAGCCGTTCACAGATCGCTTGAAGCGTGATGTCGGGGTCCGCGCCCTTGATGCCGGCGACGATGGCGGGCAGACGATCGTCGGTTTCGCGGCGCCCGGCGCGGGCCAGCACCTCGGCAGGCAGGAAGCCGTCGCGGACATAAGCCTTCACAGCGCGCAAGAGACGGCTTTGGGTCCAGCGACGCGCCTCGGGCAAGGGGCCGTTGATGATGCGCACCACGTCTTCCCATGCCAAGTCGGGGCGCAACCGGCGCACATGGGGCACCCAGTCTTGTGCCGTCTCGTTCAGGCGCTCCATGTAGCCGTCCTGTCTTGCCAGCCGTACCTTACGAAGAGCGGCAGGGTCTTTGGCACGCAGCCCAGGGTTCCCGCCCACGCGGCCCTTTGTGCGCGCGCTGGCGAGGCCGGCCTTGGTGCGTTCCCGGATCAGGGCGCGCTCGAACTCGGCCGCAGCGCCCAAGACCTGCAGCGTGAACTTGCCTTGCGGGGATCCGGTATCGATCGGGTCCTGAATGGAACGAAAGAACGCACCCTTGGCCTCCAGCCGCTCGATCACCTCCAGCAGATGCGACAGGGATCGCGCAAGGCGGTCGATCCGCACGACCACCAGCGTGTCGCCCTTGCCGATGCGCTCCAACACCCGCGCCAGCACCGGCCGCGCACGATTGCCGCCCGAGGCCTGTTCTTCGTGGATCTCGGCGCAGCCCGCGGATTTCAGGGCCTGCGACTGGGGCAGGGGGGTCTGATCCTCGGTGGATACGCGGGCATAACCGATCAAGGGCATCAAAACAGTCTTTTTGCAGTTTCGTATATCATTACTAAACGACCGTTTGTAAACGAATGCAAGAGAGTGCTCTCTCGTCGTGCTGGTGCAGAACCCCTTGGTTTCCTTATCCTGAACGCGATCAGAGAGGTTCCTCCGGCAGTCGCCCGCGAATACTATGTAAAGAGCATGGGCAATGGCCACAAAATCTCTTGGGTAATGTGCATAAAGGTGGTATTTTGCACACATGACGCCGCAAGCATCTACTTTTAGTGATGATTTCGATGACCCTCTCATCATTACCGAGGGGGATGAGGAGGCTCACGAAGAAGACCTCTGGTTTCTGCCCGGGCCGCTCGAAGAGGAACCGGATGATCTGCCTCCCGGGCCGCGGGCGGAACCGCCTGATACCGTAGTCATCGAAGATTGGGCAAAGGCAGAGGGTGCTCATACTGCGCGGCTGGCAAAGGTGGCTGGACGCCTGGGTGCTCTGGATGACCGGTTGCTGCGCGGCCCGGAGGGCTGGCGGCACAGACTGGCTCTAATAGAGGCGGCGGATCTCAGCTGGTTCGCAGGCGATCGTGTGAGCCCCGATCGGCTGGCGCTTTGGATATCCATGCGTTTGTCTGGAGTGCAGGATGACTCGGAAGCACTGGCCCGGGCCGGATGGGCCGTGCGACGCCTGACAAGTGGTCCGGAGCCAATGGTAGATTTGGCGTCCTTCCTGGATCGGCGTGATCCTGAGAAGTTCGAGGACAATGCCGAGCGCTTTGACGAGCGTGCAGGGAGCTGGCTGGACGTGATGACAGCAGCGGTTGACCTCCACCCGATCACGAGCGCTTGCATGGGGTTTCACCTCTGGAGTCTGGCTGGCCTCGGCCAATATGGAGACCGTATTGAGGCCGCTGTAACTGCTGGTAGGATCGCGGCCAGCGACGGCAATGGAGCCATCTTTGCGCCGCTGGCCATGGGCGGGGCAGGGGGGCTGCGGGCCTCGGGCGTGCCACCTGAACGCTTGGCCCGCTGGTTGGACGGGATGAACAGCGCGATACTAACGGCGATGCGGCATTTGGATTTGGTTGAGACTTGGACGGTTCAGGCAGAGGGCGAACTGGCGAAACTATCAGGCAAGACGCCTCCTGCTTTGCTAACTCTCTTCGCGGAATGGCCTCTGGTGTCCGCGCCGATGGCTGAGACTCAGATCGGTGCCAGTCGCGCGGCGATGCAACGAAACCTCGCGTGGATGGAAAAGAAAGGCTTGATCCGCGAGGTTACAGGGCAGGGGCGGTTCCGGATGTGGCGGATTGCAGCTTAGTATCTGCCGGGTGACGGCTCAAAAACGTATAAGCAAGCATATGTTAAGTTGGCTCTTGGCCAAGAGTGCGCATGACTCGGGCGCACCTGGGACGAATACTTCTCGGGCGAAAGCGGCGCGCCTAAGACCCGCAGCAAGAGTTAAGTCCGCTATCCGCGTCGGACCCGGGGTCATGCCAGCCAAGTTCGCAGAACGTCAGAAGGCCGCAAGCATGTGGACTAGGCCTTTTTCGATGTTCTTCCACGGCTTCTTGCCCACGGTATGTAAGAACCAACATCTGGTACCGCAGATATTTTTCGTAAAGAACTGCATGAAGCGACAACAGATTTTGTGACCCACAGGCCTGGATCAAGGACTTATGGAACTCCCAGTCATATCGGAATCAGGATCGGAGCGACCACGCCCTGCGCCAATGGCTGCGGGAACTGGCGAATAAACGTCGCCGGTTCGGATATCGTAGTTAGGGCATCCTTTTGGCCAGAGAGGGTTTTGAAGTGAACCATTAGAAGCTTTTCCGTCTCTATCGCGAGGAAGGGCTGGCCGTGCGCCGCAGGTGATCACGCAAACGCGCACTGGGTACGCGCAGGCCCATCCTAGTGCCGGATCGCGCCAATCAGCGTTGGTCGTTGGACTTCGTGTCCGATGCCTTTGCTAATGGCCAAAGGTTCCGTGTGTTGTGCATCGTGGATGACTGCACGCGCGAAGCCTTGGCGGCCACTGTGGTGGATCGCTCACTGTCAGGTGAGCGGATGATCCGCGAACTGGATGACCTGATCGGGAGGCTGGGTCAGTTGACTTTCTGACCCACGATCAGATCAAAGCGATGACAACGGCCGACCGTATCGTCAACCTCGGCACTCGTCAGGGGTATGTTACCCCCTGGATCACGACGTCAGCGGAAAAGCGCCCTTAGGGGTGCCACAGCCTCTTGCCAGCTGTCACGCGCTTCTAGCCGGTCGATCCAACTCGCAACTCCTGGGTACTGGTCCAGTAAAATCCCCGCTTGATCGCGATACATGAAGGTGGTCGCAAGATAGAAGTCGGCAAGGCTGAGTGCGCCTGCGATCCAGTCCTTGCCGTCGAGTCCGGTTTCCAGAACGGCAAGGAACTGATCTGTGGCTTTTCGTTCCGCTTCGACCACGGTCGGATCGGGATCGCCCATGCCGAATTTCTCTTTGAGAAACAGCTCAAAGGACAATTTCTGCATCGCCGGGCCAAGGTGGATCGCTTGCCACCAGGTCCATTGATCGACGAGGGACCGCGCCTTGCGGCCCTCAGGATAGAGGCCCGCCTCGGGCCGAAGCCCCGCCAGATAGGCACAAATTGCCCGGGATTCCCAAAGCACGAAATTCCCGTCCTCCAAAACGGGCACCTTTGCATTGGGATTGCGAGCGAGAAATTCCGCCGCGCGGTTGTCCCCGGCCCGGATGTCGACCTGGACGATTTCGAGGTCCACGCCCAGTTCGTGTGCCACCGCCCGCACACGCAGCGCATTGGGCGAGAAATTCGCGTTGTAGAGTTTCATGATTTTGTCCGCCTCTATAGTTACTGCGGCGCCCGAAGAAGCACCGCCCGGTTTTCGGTCAGGAAATCGGTAACCGACTGTCCGGACTTGCCGGTGAGCGTCTTGAGATCGTCGCTGGCCACATCAAGGTAGCCTTCGGCGATTGCCTGGTCGAAAGAGACGAAAACACGCGCCATGAACTCGGGCAGGCCATTTGCGATCATCGCCTGCACCATGTCTTCGGCCGGCATCGGAACGTAGGGGATGTCCTTGCCGGCGATGTCCGACAAAAGCGCCGCGATATCGGCCTGGCCGGTGGATTCGGGCCCGGTGATGTCCAGGACCTCGCGGTCGGTCGCATTCATCAGCGCGGCAGCGGCGGCGCGGGCGCAGTCGGCGCGCGTGACGTAACTCGCCCGTCCGTCCCCTGCCGCGGCAAAGAGCTGCCCCATGTCGATCGCCTGCGGTCCGCTCATAAGCAACAGATCCGTGTAAAGGTTGTTGCGAAGGATCGTGTAGCTGGCGCCGCTTTGCTCGATCAGCTTCTCGGTATTCTGATGATCCTTGCTGAAAGTGATGGGGCTTTCGGGTACCGGGCTGGCAAGCGAGGTATAGACGATGTGGGCGATACCCGCCTCGCGTGCGGCGGTGATCGCATTGGAATGAGCCGCGAGCCGTTTGCCCGGCTCCAGATCCTCGGTGGAGATGATCAGGATCCGCTTGCCGCCCGCGATGGCCGGACCCAGTGTTTCGGGCGCGTTGAAATCGCCTTGGCGAACATCCACCCCCTTGTCCCTGAACTCGGCGAGTTTGTCGGCGTTGCGCGTGACCGCGATGATCGGACCGGCGCCCGC
The DNA here is from genome assembly GCF_058892305.1 of Pelagimonas sp. Lineage (NCBI taxonomy): Bacteria > Pseudomonadati > Pseudomonadota > Alphaproteobacteria > Rhodobacterales > Roseobacteraceae > Pelagimonas > Pelagimonas sp. The sequence continues at coordinate 150,190 of NZ_JBZXVN010000001.1, read as the reverse complement.
CTCGATCAGTTGATCGATTACCTGGCGTCCAAGCTGGCCGGAGGCGCCTGTGACGATAAATGGTCCGTTCTGAAAGCTTGCCATGGGCGTATTCCTGTTCTTTGAGAGAGAGTCAGCCGTGGATGTGAACCTGCGCGGGGTTGGCCAGCTTGCCGCGGGCGAAGTCCCAGCTCGTTGTCAGGATTTTGATCATGACGTCGACCTCTGACCCATCGCGCGGCGCAAAGGCCATGACGGCATTTGCCGGGATGTGTCCGGCCGACGCCATCGGGTGCGGTTCGCCCCAGCCGTTGGCGATGAGTTCCTCGACCGCCGCCAGAGGCAGCATCATGTGCGACGAACCGTCATAGGAGGGATGCACATGGGCAAATTCGCGTCCGATCATGAAGGCTTCACGCGGGCCGCAGGCATGCGCCACCGGCAAGACCAGTGCTTCGGCGCCGGGCACCGAGATGCCCGACCGGCAGCGCTCGACGAAGGGCAGGGCGAAGGCCTTCTCCTTGAACAATGCGTGGATCTCTGCCGAGGAGGTCTGCGACACCTGCTCATGCGGGGCGCAATCGGTGGTGTCGGGGCGCGGGCCCTGCCGCGGGGGAAGTTCGAAGCTCATGGTTGGTCCTATCCAAATCTAAACGCGCTTTCGACCGCGCCCAACACGTCATCTTCGAGGGTCTTCTCCCCCCGATCCGCAAGCGCGGCCCCGGCCACGACGTGCAACGGGATCAGATGTTCCTCGCGCGGATTGGCGTCGCGGGCGCCGGGCGCCTGATCCCACTCGGCCAGCATGGCATGGCGCACTGCGGGGTCCTCATGGGTCACCGCACTCGTGAGCCATCGGTCAAAGTCTCCGCCGTTCACCGGGCGGTCCGGTCCGCCCCTCATCGCCCGCATCATCTTGCCCATGTTGTGATAGGTATTGCCGGATCCGATGATCAGCACCCCTTCGTCGCGCAAGGGCGCCAACGCGCGACCGACGGCAAGATGCGCCTCGGGGTCGAGATCGTCGCGCAGGCTCAATTGGACGGTGGGGATGTCGGCCTCAGGAAAAGCCACCTTTAGTGGAACGAATACCCCGTGATCGAAGCCACGCACAGCGTCGGCCCCGGTCTGGAACCCCGCGCCTTCCAGAAGTGCGCGTACGCGGGTCGCCAGCGCGGGCTCGCCCGGCGCGGGCCAGGTCAGCTGATAGGTATGCTGCGGAAATCCCTGATAGTCGAACAGCAGAGGCGGGGCGGGGTTGGTCTGCAAGGTAAAGACCCGCTCTTCCCAATGGCCCGAGATCACGAGGAGCGCCTTGGGCCTTGCCGGCAGGCTCGCAGGCAAGTCCTCAAGGAATTTGCGGTGCCGATCCCAGGCGTCAGGCGGGTTCCAGTCCATGAAGAAACAGGGGCCACCCCCATGGGGAACAAACACTGTCGGCTGCTTTTCAGTCATGTTGTCGTCCCTTTGTACCCCAAAGTCCGAGGCTATGGGCGGCGCCGTGGCAACTCCGCAGCAGATCAGGTTGGCGCTGCCGGAACTGCCGGTGCATAGGCCGACTTGACCGCACGCACGCGATTGGCGGTCAGCCACGAGATGATCAGGAATACCCAGGTCGCCAGCGCCGGCGGCCAACCCGGATCGCCTGCGCCCACATGCGCCCCGAAGGCGAGCACCAGATGCCAGAACATTGCCGCATAGGCCCAATCTGCCAGCACCGCCGAAGGGCGGCAGAGGATCACAACCGCACCGACGATCTTCAAAATTGCGAGTGGCCAGATGATGTATGTGGGATAGCCCAACACCTCGCGATACATGCCCGCGACCATGTCGTGGGATGAGATGTAGAAGGCCGCCGCACCCAGATAGACCAGCGCCACAAGGCCGGTCGCGATCCAGTAGACATATTTTGCCACGTTGTCACTCACTGCCGCTCTCCCGGTTTTCGGCGGGTTGTTAGGCTGCCGTTTTCCATATAGTATCATTAGGTGCCTTGCTTCATCAGTTAAAGTAGGCACTTAAAAGTAACTTACTTTCGTGGACTGCGAGGGCTATCCAAAATGAAAAGCGTCCAACCAGCTTCCTGCCCGATGGAGGCGCTGCTGCGTGTCATCACGGGACCTTGGACGATTTATATCCTTTGGGTTCTGTCCGAACAGGGTCCACAGCGTTTCGGCGCGACCAAACGGCTGGTGCCTGGAATTTCCACCCGGGTCCTGACTGAGAGGCTGAGAATGCTGGAACATGCCGGCGTGGTCTGGCGCGAGCAGGCCATGACCATCCCGCCCGCTGTCACATACGGGCTGACTGAACGCGGCGCGGAGCTGCGCGGTGTGCTGGACACCCTTGGATCCATTGCGCGCCGCTGGGAGGCAGAGGGTGCTTTCGACGGGACAGCACGCTCGGCGGAATGATAACGTCCGTCCTGTTCGCGGAGTAATCCCGCGCCAGAAAGCACCGCGAACGGAGCACGGCCCGAAGCTCATGACGGATTGAAAGCCGCGTTGGGTATGCCTGACAGGCGGCACTCACTCCGCACGATCCGCCCAGGTTTGCGACTTGCCGGCACGTAAAAATCAATCTACTGTACCGACTAGACGGTACAGTCAAGTTTGAAATCCCGCAATGCTGCACACGACAGGAAGAACGAGATGCGCGAGAGAAAAATGGCCGAGGTTTTGTTCGGCGCGCGCGAGGTCTTCTTCCGGTGCGGTTATGAAGGCGCCACCGTCGATGCCATTGCCGCCGAAGGGAAAGTGTCGAAGGCAACAATGTATTCGTATTACCCGACCAAGGAGCAGCTGTTTCTGAGCGTCGTGGAATCCGAATGCGGTCGGCTTGCGGAAGAGATCCTCCGACCCTTGTCCGCAGGTCCCGAGCCGCGCGCCCAGTTGGAAAAACTTGCCCTGCGCATGATCGATCTCGTTCTGGACGAAACCTACATCCGCCTTCTGCGGACGTGTATCGGTGCCACCGAGATGCTTCCCGAGGTCGGGGAGGTGTATTTTCGTGCCGGACCGAAACGGGCACGCGAACTCATCAGTAAAGTTCTGGAACGCCTTTCCCGGGAAGGCGCGCTTGAGATCGACAACCCCCCGCGTGTTGCGGATCACTTCATACATCTTTGCGTTTCTGGACTGTTGATGCCACGCCTGCTGGCCGTGCAAAGAACAGTCGAGCGGGACAAGCATGCGGCCGATGCAGTCACTGCATTCCTGCGACTCTACGGGAGCGGACATAGAGTAGAGCTCTGAACTGACCTTGCTTTCCGACAACGGGGCAGTGCTCCAAATCTCTCAATAAAATTGCCGAATGGACAGTGAATAATGACCATACAATCCAAAATGCAGGCAAAGAATGCGTCACCAAGGATCCTCGGCGCTGCGCGGGCAATTGCGCACAGAGAGGGCGCGGGAAAGATTACGATCGACGCCGTCGCGCGTGAGGCCGATCTCAGTAAAGGCGGGGTCTTATACAATTTTCCGACCAAGAGAGCGCTTCTTGCCGGGCTGCTTGATGAGATGCTCGCAGAACATCGCGAACGCCTGGCATCAGTCCCGGAAGATCGCAGATCCCGCACCCTGCGTGGGCACCTGGAAGCAATCGTGCAAGCCAGAGCCGTCGATGACGACCTCTCGATGGCGATTCTCGCGGCTGCCGCGTCAGATCCGCGGCTGCTCGATCCGCTACGGGCTGAACTGACCGGCGACCTTGAGCGTATCCTGTCCGACACACAAGACACTCCGGGTGCTATGGTTGTCGTCCTAGCGATCCAGGGACTTCGGTTCCAGAAACTTCTGGGCCTTCCCGACGGTGGCGCGGATCTCAGGGGACGCGTCATCGAGCAATTGAGGGCCATGATTAATGAACTCGAATAGAGAGACACGAAGTTTGAAGCGGATCGTTTTTGTTATTGCGGTAGCGGCCGTGTCGGCCGTTGCCGTCCCGTTTGTTTCGCCGTTCCTGACCGATGTGCTGGCCCAGACCGCGACGGACACCCTGGAGGCAGAAGTCGATACAAGGCCTGCAGCGAACGTGGAGCGACCAGTCACGGTCGAAGTGACCCGTGCGCTCAATCGCGTCGTAAGTCAGTCTCGCACCGTTGCAGGCCGCGTCGAACCTGCTCGAACGGTGGACCTTGCGTTTCAGATACCCGGGCAGATCATTCGCCTTGAGGTTGAGCCCGGCGACACGATTCGCGAGGGCGAGGTGATCGCGGAGCTCGACCAAATCGATTTCGAACTCGCCGTCGACCGGGCTCAGGCGTCCTACGACCTGGCGAATTCCGAACTTGCGCGCGCCTCGGACCTCGCCGATCGTGGCGTGGCGTCCGACGCGCGCCTCGACACGGCCCGCGCGCAGTTCGTCCAGGCAGAAGTCGCGCTCCGCGAGGCAGAGCGGCGCCTGTCCCAAACGAAAATCGTCGCGCCATTCGACGCGATTGTGGCGCGCACCTTCGTTGAAGAATACGTCAACGTCACGTCGGCCGCGCCTGTCGCGCGTCTACAGGATGTCAGCGAGATGCGGCTGGTGATCTCCCTGCCAGAGGAACTTGCGGCCATTGCCCGGTCGGCACCCGATGCCTTCGAGATCGTTGCAACTTTTCCGGCTGTTCCGGGTTACACCGCGCCTCTGGTGCTTCGCTCGTTTGCGACCGATGCCGACCGGACGGCGCAGACCTACGACGTGGAACTTGCGATCACGGGTGATATCGACTCGCGTCTTCTGCCCGGGATGACTGCGGATGTGCGCATCGCCATCGCCGCAGAAGCAGATCCCCCGCAATCAGTGATCGTTCCGGTTTCGGCGGTGGATACGACGAGCCGAACCGAACCGTCCATCTGGATCTACGAAGAAACGTCCGGCCAGGTCACGCGCAGGGCGGTCCGTCTGGGTCTTCCGATCGACAACGAGATTGTCGTTCTGGATGGCCTGAAGGGCAACGAATTGATTGTTTCCGGTGGCTGGTGGCGGCTCAGGGACAATCAGACCGTGACAGTTTCGGGGCTCTGATCCCGTTCTTTTTGACAGGACAAGAATAGAACCATGGCACTCAGCATCTCACGAGCGAGCATCGAGCGTCCTGTGGCGGTCTGGCTCACCATCATCTTTTGTCTCCTCGGCGGCTATTGGGGGCTGAACACGGTCGGTCGCCTTGAAGACCCGAGCTTCACGCTCAAAACGGCGCTCATCTTCGTACCGTATCCCGGCGCCACGGCTCTGGAGGTTGAAGAGGAGGTCGCCGACGTCGTCGAAAATGCGCTGCAGCAAATGAAGCAGCTCGACCGGGTGGAATCGAAGTCGATGCCGGGCATGGCGCAGATCACCGTCGAGATCGAGATGACCTATGGCCCGGACGAGATCCCGCAGGTTTGGGACGAAATGCGCCGCCGCATCAGCGACGTGGAGGGGGACCTTCCCGCAGGGGCGCTACCGCCCATCATCAATGACGATTTCGGCGACGTCTATGGCATGTTCTATGCGGTAACGACCGAAGGTCTGAGCCCATCGGAGCAGAGGGATTTGGCCACGACGCTCCGGCTCGGACTGGTCACTGTCGATGGCGTCGCCAAGGTCGAGGTTCAGGGCCTCTCCGAAGAGGTAATTACCATCTCGATCCCGTCTGCACGCCTCGAGATGCTGGGCCTTCCGCCGACCCAGATCCTGGGCATTCTCGCAGACGAAAACCAGGTGTTCACCAACGGCGAGATCACCGAGGGCCCTGCCCGGATCGGCCTATCGGTTCCGCCGGGCTATATTAGCCCCGAAGGGATAGAGGAGCTGCGGCTGGGCACGGCCGGAAATGTCGGCCAGATCGCTGTCAGCGACATCGCCAGCGTGACCCGCGAGGCGGCCGAACAGCCTAGCCAGATCATCCGGCAGAACGGCACGGCGGCATTTACCTTTGGCGTTTCCGCGTTGACGGACCAAAACGTGGTCGAAGTCGGTCAGGCGGTTTCAGCACGGCTTCAACGGCTCAAGTTGGGGCTTCCTGAAGGTGTCGAGATCATTCCGATCTACGAGCAGCATGTCGTGGTGGACGAATCCGTTTCAAGCTTTCTCGTCAGCCTCGGACAGTCGGTCGCGATCGTGGTCGGTGCGCTGATGCTGACCATGGGTTGGCGCGCAGGCCTCGTGGTGGGCGCGACCCTCGGGCTCACCGTTTTCTCTACACTGTTCTTCATGTCAGTGTTCGGGATACAGATGGAGCGGATCAGCCTGGGCGCCCTGATCATCGCGATGGGGATGCTGGTCGACAACGCCATCGTCATCACAGAAGGGATGGTGATCGGCATGGCGCGAGGAAAAAGCGCAGAAGACGCTGCTGCCGAGACCGAAAGCGCCACGTCAATCCCCTTGCTGGGGGCGACCGTTATCGGGATCATGGCGTTTTCCGGTATCGGGCTGTCGCCTGACGCCACGGGCGAGTTTCTGTTTTCGCTTTTCGCGGTGATCGCCATCTCGCTGCTAACAAGCTGGGTCCTGGCAGTCACGGTGACGCCGTATCTCGGCAAGCTGCTGCTCAAGACCCCCAAAAACATTTCGGATAATCCCTACAAGGGCGTGTTCTACGCGACATATCGCGGGATTTTGTGGATGGCGCTGCGCGTCCGCATCCCGGTTGTTCTGACGATCATTGGCATCACCGTTTGGTCCGTTATGGCTTTCGGACAGGTCAAGCAGGCCTTCTTCCCCGCCTCGAACACGCCGATTTTCTACGTTGAGTTCCAGATGCCGCAGGGAACCGATATCAACACGACCGACGAAGAGATGCAGCGGCTCGAGCGGATTCTCATGGATGAGGATGCCGTAACCGGGGTAACGGCCCTCGTCGGGCGCGGGGCAAGCCGATTCATGCTGACATACAACCCCGAGCAGGCGGATGCCAGCTATGGCCAACTCATCGTCCGGGTTGCGGACGCCGCGACGATCGCGACGATCGCGAGCAGACTTAACCAGGACTTGCCCGCCGAATTCCCCCACGCTCTGATCCGTGTCGAAGAGATCGTGTTCGGACCGCCCTCCGGTGCCGATGTTGCAGTTCGTTTTTCGGGACCCGATCCGGTCATCCTGCGCCAGCTCGCGGATGATGCGATGAGGATTTACGAGGAGGCAGGAACCATCACCAATCCGCGCACCAATTGGCGGCAGCGTGAGATCCTCGTCGAACCCATCGTCGATGAGGCACGAATGCGGCTGGCTGGCGCAACGCGTGGAGCGATCGCGGATACCATCCGCTATGGAACGTCCGGACTGCGCGTTGGCGACCTACGCGAGGACGACGTGTTGATTCCAATCCATCTCCGGCTTCCCGAGAGCGAACGCGACGGAGTTGACCGCCTTCGTGACCTATCGGTGTGGTCCGATGGGGCAGGGTCCTATGTACCCATGGCCAACCTTGTCGAAAGGTTCGACCCCCGTCTTGTCGAGGCACTCATTCACCGGCGCGACCGGGAGCGGACGATCACCGCTCTCGGCGGTGCCCGCAGCGATCTCACCGCGGATGAGGCCTTCCGAAGCGTCCGCACCGAGATCGAATCCATCCCGCTTCCCGACGGTTATGCAATGGAATGGGGTGGCGAATTCGAAAGTGCGCAGATGGCTCAGGAGTCGCTTGGCAAGCAGCTTCCCCTAGGCTTCCTGGTCATGTTGACGATTTCGATTTTGATGTTCAACAAAGTCCGCCAACCGCTGATCCTGTGGCTCGTGGTGCCAATGTCCGTGACGGGCATGGTCCTGGGGTTGCTGTTCACCGGTCTGCCCTTCACATTTACGGCCCTGCTCGGCTTCCTGTCGCTTTCGGGAATGTTGATGAAGAACGCAATCGTTCTCATCGAAGAGATCGACTTTCTACGTGCACAGGGTGTGCCCGATTACAAGGCGGTGATCGACGGCTCAGTCAGCCGTCTTCGCCCTGTGGTGCTCGCCGCCGGCACGACGATCTTTGGCATGATTCCGCTTCTGCCCGATGCGTTTTTTGCCTCGATGGCGGTGACGATCATGGGCGGCCTCGCCTTTGCTTCGGTCCTGACGCTCGTCGCGGTTCCGGTGCTCTATGCGCTTCTGTTCCGGATACGGCCACCGAAACGGGACGCACAGTCGGACGGCCTAGCGGCGACCGCCTGACGCAACGATCCTCCCCAAAAATAGGATTTCGAGCCAATTTGAGGATAGCGGGATGGCCCAGAAAAAACAAAACCGGAGAGAATCGTCGCGAAGCTCCGGGAGTCCGACGATCCCAGGGCGGCTCGTGCGGAGTTTCGAAGTAGAGTCCATGGTCCAAACGGCGCAATTCAATAGCGCTCGTTGGATAACTGAAGCGTTTCGACTTTAGATTGATACATGGCTTATCGTTTCTCGCACTCAACCGAAGGGAGCAGAAAGAGACCAAATTATTCAATCTTAGATCGAAGCGCTGTAGCGTACTATTTTGCACTCTGCGGCATCAGACCCCCATTTCGCAATCTCAAGTCTTGAGGTTTGCCGTCCACGAGGCTACTATTCTAACAAATGTTAGATTACTGGCGGCGAGAACGAATGCCTGGACCCCTTGATCACCTGAAAATCATCGAACTTGGCCACGTAATTGCCGGACCTTTTTCGGCAGCCTTGCTCTCGGATTTCGGTGCAGATGTCATCAAGATCGAGGCACCCAACCGAACGGATATGATGCGCGACCTCGGGCCCAAGGCAGAGGATGGAGCGGGCGTTTGGTGGAAGACGCTGGGCCGCAACAAGAAGATTCTGAGCCTAGACTGGAAGTCCGGCGAAGGCCGGGACATCCTGCGCAAATTGGTTGAAGGTGCCGATGTTCTTATCGAAAATTTCCGGCCGGGCGTGCTTGAACGTGCTGGTATCGGGCCGGAAACCCTTCATGAGTGGAACCCAGATCTGATTGTTCTGCGCGTTTCGGGTTACGGACAGGAAGGTCCGATGCGGGACGTACCTGCGTTTGGTCGTGCGGCAGAAGCCATGAGTGGTTTAGCACATCTGACCGGTTTCCCTGACGGGCCGCCGATGCACCCCGGATTTCCGGCGGCCGACAGCACGACAGGCCTGATGGGCGCATTGGGAATCATGATTGCGCTGTTTGCCCGCGAAAAGGGGATAGTACGGGGTCAGGTTGTCGATCTTGCGGTGTTCGAAGCGCTGCTTCGATTGATGGACTATCCTGTTCCCGCAATGACAGGTGCGAACCATTCACCGCGGCGCAACGGGCTGCGCCAGCCGATGGACTTTGCGCCGGGGGGCATGTTCCGCACGTCCGATGGGGTTTGGCTGACCGTCTCGGCAGGTAGCGCGGAAACTGCGCAACGCCTGTTGCGCGCGGTCGGAGGGGACTCTTTGGCCGATGACCCGCGGTTCGAGACACTCGGCGAGATGTCGCAGCACATGGCGGTGGTCTTTGACGCGATCAATGATTTCGTCACGCAGCACACCGCTGAAGAAGTTGCGGCTGTATTCGCACGACATGATGCGGTTGCCTCTCGGGTGTTGAGCGTCGAGGAGATCACGACCAATGAGCAGATACGCCATCGCGGGGACATCGTATCGGTCGAGGGCGAGCAGACCCAGGTCATCGGTCCGATCCCGCATCTAAGCGCGACGCCCGGTGAACTTCGCTGGCTGGGACGACCGCCCGGCGCAGACAGCCGAAGTATTCTAAGCGATCTTGGTTTTGACGATGAGCAAATCTCTGCCCTTTGTGAGGCAGGACTCGTGAGACTGGAAGGCAAGGGGACGCCATGACATTTAGAATGACCACCGACCAACAGGAAATCCGCGACCAGATTCTGCGGATTTGTGCACAATTCGACGATGACTACTGGCTGGACCGGGATCGCAACGGTGGTTTTCCCCATGATTTGCACAGGGCAATGGCCGATGGCGGCTGGCTTGGCATCGCCATGCCTGAAGCGGTCGGCGGCGCCGGCCTGGGGATCACTGAAGCGACGATCATGATGCAGGCGATTGCTGAGTCAGGGGCTGGCGCGAGCGGGGCCTCGGCCATCCACATGAACATTTTCGGGCTCAACCCGGTGGTGAAGTTCGGGACCGATGAACAGCGCGCGCGCATGCTGAGCCCCCTGATCGCAGGTGATGAAAAGGCTTGTTTCGGCGTCACCGAACCGACGACGGGGCTGGATACCACAAAGCTGAAGACCATGGCGGTGCGACAGGGAGACAGGTATGTCGTGCATGGTCAGAAGGTCTGGATTTCGACCGCGCAGGTTGCCCACAAGATGCTGCTTCTGGCCAGAACAACGCGGCTTGAGGATGTGACTAACCCGACCGAAGGGCTGAGCCTGTTCTATACCGATCTCAACCGTAATTTCGTTGATGTGCGAGAGATCGAAAAGATGGGGCGCAAGGCTGTCGATTCGAACGAGGTCTTCATCGACGGGTTGCCGATACCTGCCGAAGACCTGATCGGAGAAGAGGGCAAAGGGTTTCGGCAAATTCTGCATGGGCTGAATCCAGAACGCATCCTTGTGGCGGGCGAATGCATCGGCATCGCACGCAACGCTCTGACCCGCGCGGCGCAATATGCCAATGAACGAGTGGTTTTCGACCGGCCCATCGGTCAGAATCAGGGCGTTCAGCATCCGCTCGCTCAGGCTTGGGCGCGGGTGGAATCGGCCAATCTCATGGTGATGCACGCCGCCGCCCTTTACGATGCGGGGGAGCCCTGCGGCATCGAGGCGAACGCAGCCAAGCTATTGGCCGCCGACGCCGCGGTTGAGGCGACCGAGGCCGCACAGATCACCTTTGGCGGATTCGGTTACGCAAAGGAATATCACGTGGAGCGTCTGGTCAGAGAAGCGCTCTTGTTCCGCATTGTACCTGTGACGCCGCAGATGTTGTTATCATTCATTGCTGAAAAAGCGCTAGGACTTCCAAAGTCTTACTGACCGCGAGACACGGATTGGGATAGCGCGTATTCCCTACTTGATTATTTTTCTAACGTCCGTTAGATTATCAGACAAAGCCCCGCAATAGGGGAAAAGGGAGGAGGCGTCATGAGTGAGACGCAGTTCGGGTCTTCGCGAGAAGACCTGTCAAAACGCACAACCGTTTACGCACATGATTTGTTCGCGGGCAAAACCGTCGTTGTAACCGGCGCAGGCGGAGGTTTGGGGCTGGCGATTGCGGCTCTGTTCGCCAGGCTGGGCGCCAATCTGGCGATCAATGGACGCAACGAGGAAAAGCTGGCCTCGGCCAAAGAGTACCTCGAGAGTTTTGGGGGCAGAGTTTTCGCCGTGCCCATGACCATCCGTGACCCTGAACAGGTCGAGGATTTTGTCGCTAAGACGAATCAGGAATTCGGCTCCATAGACGTTCTGGTGAACAATGCGGGGGGGCAGTTTCCACAGGCTGCGCTGGATTTTTCCCCGAAAGGCTGGACCGCCGTCATTGACACCAACCTCAACGGAACCTGGTGGATGATGCAATCCACGACGCGCCACTGGGTTGAGAACAAGCAACCGGGTTCCATCGTAAATATCGTGGCGGATATCTGGCGCGGGATGCCTGGCATCGCTCATACCTGTGCAGCTCGGGCGGGGGTGATTTACCTGTCCAAATCGGTGGCGGTGGAGTGGGCGCCGCATGATATCCGCGTGAACTGCGTGGCACCGGGTTGCTGCGAAAGCAACGGTTTCGGGAACTACCCTCCAGAGGGTGCCGCAACTTTCCAGGATTCCAATCCGATGCGGCACGCCGGGGACGAATGGGATGTCGCTGAAGGTGTTGTCTATATGGCGGCCAACTCAGGAAAGTTTGTTACCGGTGAAGTTCTGAACATCGACGGTGGGCAGCAATTGTGGGGGGACCCATGGCCAACGGGTCGACCGGACCATTTCCTGATTTCCTGATGAAAGCCATGAACCTTAATGGGGACAATAAGATCCAGATGACAACGAAGAATAAAATAGCAGTTGGTACCGATGGCGGGGCGCTTCTGGAGTGCAACGGGGTCGAACGACGGTTTGGCGGCATCGTTGCTGTCACCGGAGTTGATCTCGTCATTCGGCAAGGTGAAATCTTTGGGCTTGTCGGACCGAATGGTAGCGGCAAGACAACGCTAACGAACGCAATTACCGGGTTTTATCCGCCAAACGTAGGCACTGTCCGGCTGGCGGGAAAAGACATCACGGGCACAGCGCCTCATAAGGTTGCCAAGCTCGGGGTTGCGCGGACGTTCCAGAATCTTGCCCTTTTCAACGGGATGAGCGTTCTGGACAACATCCTGCTCGGGCGGCACATCCACATGAAACCGGGCGTCTTACGCACGGCGCTTTATTGGTGGGCGGCGCGGCATGAAGAGATCGAGAACCGTAAGATCGTCGAGGAGGTGATCGAGTTTCTACAGCTTGAAAGCATCCGACATGAGTTGGTCGATGGTCTTCCGATCGGGCTGAAAAAACGGGTCGAACTTGCGCGGGCATTGGTGGCCGAGCCGCAAATGTTGATACTCGATGAGCCGATGGCAGGCATGAATCAGGAAGAGAAGGGGTATATGTCCCGCTTCATTCTGGATGCCCGTGCCGAACGCGGCGTCAGCGTTCTGCTGATCGAGCATCATATGGATGTCATCACCGGCATCTGTGATCGGATGCTGGCGCTTAATTATGGCGAAATGATCGCCAGCGGCATCCCGAAGGACGTTGTAAAAGACCCGCGGGTCATCGAGGCATATATCGGAGGGTCGCATGACTGATTTGACGCAAAAACAGTCTTCGGGCGGCGATACGATTGGTGCACTGCTGGCGCAAAACGCGTCGCGCCACGGAAAGGATATCGCGCTTCGCGAAAAGGAACGCGGGATCTGGAAAGAAACCACTTGGGCGGAATACGCCGAAGAGGTGCTTGCCTGCGCGGCCGGACTTGAAAAAATCGGCGTAAAGCCGGGCAAGGCAGTACTTATTCTGGGCGATAACCGTGCACGGTTGTACGGCGGCATGCTGGCTGTTTCGTTGCTGGGCGCCTATGCAATGCCTGCCTATCCGGGCGCGACAATCGAAGAACTTCGGCACTTTCTTGGCGAAGTCGAAATCGTCGCGGCCATCGCCGAAGATCAGGAGCAGGTAGACAAGATCCTGGAACTGAAGGACGCGGGCGCCGAGGGTATCGACCACATCATTTATGATGAAGCGCGAGGCCTCGGATTCTATGAGGTTGAAGGGCTGATGTCCTGGGATCACCTGATCGAAGTCGGTCAGCACGATCTTAATGAAACCCCGGGCTTGCGCGAAGATCTCTTTGGTCGGGCAAAGCCCGGCGATCCGGCCATTTTCATGCATTCGTCAGGGACCACGGGAAAACCGAAAGGTATCGTTCTGAGTCAAAAGAACGTTCTTGCTGCGGCCAGGAACGGGCATGCAGCGGGTGCATTCGACGACAATGAGGAAATCCTCGCCTATCTGCCGATGGCCTGGGTGGGCGACTTCGCCATTACCGTCGCGGCGGCGCTGCTCTGCCGGTTCACCGTGAACGTGCCTGAACGTCAGGAAACCGTCGTTCGCGACATGCGCGAAATCGCTCCGACATTCTATCTGGCGGCGCCGAGAAGCTGGGACCAGATGCTGACGACGATCCAAGTGGGTATCGAGAACTCGACCCCGGTCAAAAAATGGCTGTACCATTTCTTCATGGACCGGGCGATTGCCGCCGAGACACGCAAGCTGAATGGCATTAGCGGCGGTGCACTAGAGCCTTTGGGCCGACTTTTGGGCGAGGCGATCGTTTTTGGTCCGATCAAGGACCAGTTCGGGATGAGTCGTCTGAAGAACGCGTTCACTGGCGGCGAAGCAATCGGCGAAGACACGTTTGTTTTCTACCGAGCCCTGGGAATCAAATTGCGCCAACTCTACGGCCAGACCGAAAATAGCGCGATCAATGCGATTCAGTCTCCGGGCGAGGTGCGCCTCCATACCGTTGGCAAACCCGCGCCTGGCGTCGAGGTGAAAATTGCCGAAGACGGAGAGATCCTGGTGCGTTCGGACAGCGTGTTTGAGGGGTACTTCAACAAACCCGAAGCGACCGCCGAAGCGCTTGAGGACGGGTGGCTGCATACCGGCGATGCCGGTTATCTGGAGAATGACGGACACCTGGTTGTTCTGGGCCGTGTCTCCGAGGTCATGCATACAGCCGGAGGCGAGCGTTATGTGCCAAACTACATTGAGAACCGGTTGAAGTTCAGCCCCTATATCAAGGATGCGGCTGTTATCGGTGCCGGCCTGGATGAATTGACCGCCATGGTCTGCGTGGATTTCGAGGCAGTGGGACACTGGGCCGAAGTGAACGGCGTGCCTTATGTGTCCTATTCCGATTTGTCGCAACGTGACGAGGTCGCGGCGCTGCTGCACGGGGCATTCGAACGGGTAAATAAGGCCGTCACAGAGCCGTTGCGCCTGCAACGCTTTGTCAGCCTGCCGAAGGAATTCGACCCGGACGATGGTGAGATCACGCGGACCCGAAAACTGCGACGCAAGGTTGTACAGGAACGCTATGCCGACGTGATCGCGGCGCTCTACGACGGTTCAAAAGATGTCCACGTAAGCGCGCAGGTGACTTACGAGACAGGGGAAATAGGGAAGGTCGAAAGAAGCCTTCCCATCAGGGAGGTATAAATGGATTGGGTCTTTCTATCTGAACTTGCGATCAATGGAGCCTTGACGGGTCTCTTGTATTCGCTCTTCGCTATCGGCCTCGTGCTGATCTACAAAGCGTCCTCGGTGCCCAATCTGTCGCAGGGTGGGCTGACAATGGTCGGGGCCTATGTGGTTCTTGCCCTTTCACATGACGCGGGTCTGCCGCTGTGGCTGGCCATTCCGCTTGCTGCGGTGATCATGTTCGGCCTGGGATTTGGCATTGAGCGTGTTGCCCTGCGCCGTCTCGCGGGCCGTCCGGTCGTCATGATCCTGATGCTGACACTTGGCCTGGACATCTTCCTGCGGGGGACAACACTTGCAATCTGGGGTGGGACATCCCGTTCGGTTGATTTGGGGGTCAGCTATGAACCGCTGTTCCTGGGCGACATCTTCGTCAGCCGCATCCATCTTGTCGGTGCCGGTGTTGCGCTCGCACTCTTTGTCGCCTTCATGCTGTTCTTCCGAACCCGGACCGGGATCAAGTTGCGGGCGATCGCGGATGATTACATGGCTTCGTGGTCGGTCGGCATTTCGGTTGAGCGCGGCGTAGGGTTGTCCTGGGCACTGGCATCAGTTGTTGCCGTCGCCGCAGGCGTCATCTGGGGCGAGATTCAGGGTGTCGATCAGGCGCTGTCGCTGTTGCTTCTGAAGGGTCTGACGGTGGCCGTTCTTGGTGGACTCGACAGTATCCTCGGCGCAGTGATCGCGGGCATCATTCTGGGCGTCGTCGAAAACGTTGGTGCCGATCTTCTGGATCCGCTTGTCGGAGGCGGAAGCCGCGAGCTTATCGTCGCCGCCGTGCTCATTCTTACGGTCATGATCCGTCCGCACGGGCTGTTCGGCCGTCACGACATCGAAAGGGTCTAAGGGATGTTTTATAGACTTTCCGGCGTCCATCACGCCAACTATGTATCCGATAGTCGTATCTTCAAGGTACCTGCTGACCGGAACCTGGCTGTATTCATCTTCCTGATTGGACTTGCCGCGCCATTCATCATACCGTCGCTCTACCTGAACAGTTACATGCTTCCGTGGCTGATCTGGACGGCCGCCGCCCTTGGACTTAACCTGGTGACAGGTTGGGCTGGCCAACTTCACTTGGGCTATGCTGCGGTCATGGCCGTCGGGGCGTATTCGGCGATCCACGCGGCGCGTTTCGGCGTGCCATGGGAATTCGCCCTGATCATTGGCGGGTTGACGTCATCTGTGATCGGCAGCCTGTTCGCCTTTGCCGCATTGCGGGTCAAGGGTCTCTATCTCGCACTCACGACTCTTGCGATGCAATTCGTGATGGACTGGGTTCTGACCCACTCGCCGGCGATTTCAGGGGGCTCGCACGCATCGCTCCAGTCACCAACTTTGGCGTTTCTTGGGCAGGATATTACCTCTGATACCGGTTTTTACTATGTCGCCTTCGGATGGTGTGTGTTGGTGACGATCTTCATGCTGAATCTCAAACGCACTGGGCTTGGTCGTGCCCTGGTCGCGGTACGCGAAAAAGACTTTGCTGCCGCGATCCTGGGTGTGAACAGTTTCTATTACAAGATCCTAGCCTTCGCGACTTCGTCTTTCATCGCGGGCGTCAGTGGTGCTTTGCTTGTCGCCACCTTCTTCTTTCTTGCCGCGCCGGAGCAGTTTTCGGTCACCGTATCTATCCAGGTTCTTGCGATGGTGATCGTTGGCGGCCTCGGCAGCGTAATCGGATCCTATTTCGGTGTTGCTCTGATCCTTCTTGTCCCCGGTTTGGTGAACGGTCTCGTCGTCACGGTGAGCGAGGGGCTTGGTATGCAGATCAATGTTGAAACGCTCGCTCACATCCCGAATGCGGTCTATGGCGCACTGATCGTCATTATCCTTCTGATCGAACCGCTCGGTTTGGGAAAACTCTACGGCAACATCAGAGACTATCTGATGGTCTGGCCCTTCGATCAGTTCAAGAAATAAGGGAAATGCCGATGCAAGAAAAAGTTGAAGCCGAGCACATTCTGTCCATGAACAGTGTCGAGGTGCTGTACGACAATGTAATGCTGGCGATCAAAGGTGTTTCGGTCAAGGTGCCAAAAGGCGAGATGATCGCGCTCTTGGGCTCGAACGGCGCGGGCAAAAGCACCACGTTGAAAGCGATCAGCGGTCTTCTGAAGGCAGAGCGCGGACGCATCAGCCGAGGTGAAATAACCTTCCAGGGAACAGAAATAACCGAAGTGCTCGCGCAAAACCGCGTCGGGATGGGTATCTGTCACGTCATCGAAGGGCGGCGGGTCTTTGAACACCTGACCCCCGACGAGAACCTGACCGCTGCTGCGCCGCGCGGAATGTCCCGATCGGCGCTGAATGCGGAAAAAGAAAAGATTTACGACTATTTCCCACGACTTGCCGAACGCCGCAATTCGCAAGCAGGCTATTTGTCTGGTGGCGAGCAACAGATGCTGGCCATCGGCAGGGCGCTGGTGACGCAGCCGAAACTGTTGATGCTCGACGAACCAAGTCTCGGCCTTGCCCCGTTCCTGGTCGAGGAAATCTTCGGCATCCTGCAAAAGATCAATCAGGAGGAGGGCGTATCCGTCCTGCTGGTGGAGCAGAACGCGCTGGCCGCTCTGGAGATTGTTTCGCAAGGGTATCTGATTGAGAACGGCCGCGTTGTCATGCACGGCACGGCCGAGGCGCTCAAATCCAACTCCGACATTCAGGAATTTTATCTGGGCGGCGGAGAAGAAACCGATTTCCACAACGTCAAGCACTACAGCCGACGCAAACGTTGGCTGAGCTGAGGTACTATTCAGAAATTGTTCAGGGAGGATCAAATGAAGGAACTTACCAAAGCGTTGGCCGTGTTTTCAATGGTTGGCTGAGCGATGTTCGGCACCCAGGCGCTGGCTGAGCCATTCAAGATTGGCGTCTGCTACGACCTCAGCAAAGCCTATACCTTTGCCACGCCGCAGGTTGCCCAGGCGGCACAAGATCTCGCCAAGCTGGTCAATATGAAGGGCGGTATCGGAGGAGAACCGGTCGAGGTTATCGTGCGCGATCATGGGAACGAACCGCAGCGCGGGATCGAGTGTTACTCCAAGCTCAGCCGCGAGGGTGTGTTCGTCTTCGATACACTGTCCACCCCGGTGTCTCTGGCCATCCTGCCACGGGCTATGGAAGATGGGCGCATTCTGATGCAATCGCTTGTCGGCCGCGGCGATGCCGTGGATGGCACGGTCTTTGACTGGGTCTATCCGATCGGGCCTACCTATTGGGGGCAGGCCGCCAACGACGTCGCCTACATCAAGCAATTGCACGACGGCGACTTGTCGGACGTGAAGGTGGGGTTTGTTTACTTCGATTATCCCTTCGGACAGGAGCCAATCGAGATTCTGGAAACCTTGTCCGAGAAAGAGGGTTTCGAGCTTGAGCTTTACCCCGTTCCGCTGCCCGGCAGCGACCAGGCCGGAGTATGGTCCAAGGTGCGCCGCGACAAGCCCGATCATGTGATCGTCTGGATGCTGGGCGGTGCCCATGTGGTCGCATCGAAAGAGATGCAGCGCAATCGCATCCCGATGGAAAAATACATTTCGGTCAACTGGCTGAACGAGGTCGATATTGCCAATATCGGCACTGATGCGGCCAAGGGCATCAAGCGCGGTACCAATGTCGTGGGCGGTCAGGATGTCGCCCTGTTCAAGGAGATCATGACCGAGCTTTATGACAACGGACAGGGCTCGGGCCCGATTGAGAAGACGCAGGACGTTTTCTATAATACGGGGCTGGCCATGTATTCGATCATGTTCGAAGCCGCGCGCAACGCGGTCGAACTCGAAGGGCTGCCGATCACTCCGACATCCTACAAGGCGGGACTTGAGTCGTTGAAGGGTTATGACGCCAACGGGTTGATGGCCCCCATTACGGTAACGGCCGAAGACCATGGCGGCGGTGGCCAGACGCGCATCGAAATGTGGGACGGAGAGGCTTGGGTGCCGCAAACCGAATGGATTTCTGAATACGGCGATGTCGTTTGGGACGTGGTTAAGGAAAGTTCCGCAAAATACGAGCAGTGACAGACTGATAGCAGGAAGGGTGGCGCTGTACAGGGCGGCGGCGCTCACAAAACAGTTTAGCCGCCCTAAACTCAACCAACGGGAGAGAGAATATGAAAATCAAACAGCACATCAAGGCGGTGGCCCTTACTGCCGCATTGGCAACAAGCGCGACGGTGGCTGCGGCGCAGGACAAGGAGCCGATCCGCTTCGGACTCTGCTTCGACCTCAGTAAATCGTACACGTTCATTTCACCGCAGGTGGCCCAGGCAGCCCAGGACCTGGCGATGTACACCAACGAAAACGGTGGAATCGAAGGCCATCCGGTTGAAATCATCATTCGCGACCATGGCAACGAACCGCAACGTGGCGTGGAATGCTATGAGCAGCTCAAGCGTGACGGTGTTTTCCTTTTCAACTTTCTTTCCACGCCCGTCACGAACGCGGTCCTGCCGCGGGCCATGAAGGACGGAAACGTTCTGATGCAGTCCTTCGTTGGCCGCGGCGACGCGGTTGACGGCGACGTGTTCGAATGGGTTTTCCCGGTCGGTCCGACGTACTGGCAGCAGGCGGCAAATGATGTTGCCTTCATCAAAGGCCAGATGGGCGGTGATCTGAGCAAAGCAAAGATCGGGTTCATCTATCTGGACTATCCCTTCGGTCAGGAACCGATCGAGATCCTGAAAACACTTTCTGAAAGGGAAGGGTTTGAGCTGGAGCTTTATCCTGTGCCGCTCCCCGGGTCGGATCAAGCCGGCGCATGGAGCAATATCCGCCGTGATAAGCCAGATTACGTGATCAGCTGGCTGCTTGCCGGCGGACACGTGGTCGCCTCCAAGGAAATGCGCCGCAATCGGTTCCCGATCGACCGTTACCTGTCGGTCAACTGGCTGAACGAAGTCGACATCGCCAATATCGGTGCCGAAGAGGCGAAAGGCATCCTGCGCGGGACCAACGTGGCCGGTGGCCAGGAAGTTCCGATCGTCAAGACGATGCTGGACACCTACTATGCCAATGGCAAGGGCAGCGGTCCCGAGAGCCTTGTTCGCGACGTGTACTACAACACCGGCATGGCCATCTACTCGGTCGGCTTTGAAGCTGCACGTATCGCGATTACCGAAAACGGTTGGCCGATCACACCGGAAAGCATGAAGGCTGCCTATGAATCGATCGAGAACTTCGATGGCGACGGCGTCATGGCCCCGGTGACCGTAACCGGTGAAGACCACGGCGGCGGCGGCAAGACCCGAGTCGAACAGTGGAATGGCGAAACCTGGGTTCCGCTGACCGACTGGAGCGCCGACTATCTCGACGTTGTGTGGGAAGTCATCAAGCACAGTTCCAAGTCGTTCTCTGTCGAATAAGCAGGAACTTCCCCGCGGCAAACATGTCGCGGGGAAGCTTCGCATCAGAATTTCCCCAGTTAAAACGAAGCAGGTATCATGAGCCCTATTGATGTGAAAATCGAAGACGGCATTGCAACCGTCTGTATCAACCGGCCCGAACGCAAGAATGCGCTTTCCGTGGCCGCGACGAACGGGCTGACGGATGCCTGGGAAAAGATTGAGGCGGATGACAGCGTTCGTGTGGCCATTCTGACTTCGGCCGATTGCGGTGTTTTCAGCGCCGGGCTGGACCTCAAGGAAGCCACGCAAATCGCGCGCGACGAAGGCGTCGATATCCTGTCAAAGATGCGCGATCCATTTCACGAGACCATGCGCGCCTGCAAGAAGCCGATCATCGCGGCGATGACGGGGTCGCTGATGGCGGGCGGCATGATGCTGACGCTGAATTGCGATCTGCGGGTCGGTCTCAAGGGGACCAAGGTTGGCATTACCGAGGTAAAGATCGGTCGTGGATCGCCTTGGGCGTCGCCGGCGCTGTCCATGCTGCCGCAGCCCATCCTTATGGAAATCGTTCTGACCGGCGATTTGATGCCGATCGAGCGTCTGCACGAATACGGGTTCACCAACTATATCGAGGACACCCCCGATGCCGTTCGCGCACGGGCATTCGACCTTGCCAAACGCATAGCCAGCGGGGCCCCGCTTTCGGTGATCGCTGCCAAGGGCGGCGTTCGCGCGACCATGGACCTGGGCTGTGCGGGTGGCCTCGAAGAGGGTAAGCGCCTGCACGAGGTTGTATACGCCAGCAACGACGCGATTGAGGGCCCCAGGGCATTCGCCGAAAAACGCGCACCGGTCTGGACTGGAACCTGATGGAGACTGGAATGACTGAACTTATTCGTCTGGACAGGGATGGCCATGTCGGAATATTGCGTTTTCTTCAGCCAACTAAACGCAACCCTTACAGCATTGCATTCGTAGAGGAATTAGTGACACTCCTGCGCGAAGCCGAACGGGACGATACGATCCGTGCCGTTGTCATGACCGGTGGCGATCATTTCAGCAGCGGCGGCGATCTCGTTGGATTTCAGGCTGAAATCGCGAAAGGCGCAAGGGCGACATCGGAAATGGTCGACCGGGTTCACGATGGCGGACGCGCGGCCTATCTGTTTCGCAAGCCTCTGATTTCTGCTGTATGCGGAGTAGCATTTGGTGCCGGCCTCAGCCTGGCCCTGTCGGCGGATATCGTCGTAGCGGCCGAAGATGCCCGGCTGTGCGAGGTTTTTGCCCGCATCGGCGGCTGTCCCGACACCGGCTCGAGCTGGCTGCTTCAGCAACGTGCCGGCGCGGGCGTGGCGCGGATGCTTGTTCTCACAGGTCGTGAAATAGACGGGCGCACCGCCAAGGAACTGCGCGTCGTGGAAGAATGCGTACCCGCCGACCAGGTCGAGCAACGCGCTCTGGAAATTGCCCGCGAGATCGCACCACACCCGATGTTCGGTGTCCAGACAACCAAGCGCGTGATGCGCGCCACGGCGGAGTGCAGCTATCTGGAGGCTCTGGACATCGAACGCGATTCCCAAAGCGTTCTGCTGTGCGCGCATGATTTTCCAGAGGCCATGAAAGCGTTCTCAGAGAAAAGAAACCCCGAATTCAATGACCGATAGGTCGGTGGAAACCATATCGAAGAACCAAAGGAGAACGTAGATGAAGGTGCTTGTGCCTGTCAAACGCGTGATCGACTACAACGTGAAGGTCCGCGTCAAGGCGGACGGAAGCGGTGTCGATCTCGCCAATGTCAAAATGTCGATGAACCCGTTCGACGAAATCGCGGTCGAAGAGGCGATCCGCCTGAAAGAGGCCGGCAAGGTCGAAGAAGTCGTCGTCGTGTCGATCGGCGTCAAGCAGGCGCAGGAAACCCTGCGCACCGCTTTGGCCATGGGCGCCGACCGTGCCATTCTGGTTAACGCCGCTGATGACGTCCACACCGACATCGAACCGCTGGCCGTCGCCAAGATCCTCAAGGCCGTCATCGCCGAGGAGAACCCCGGTCTGGTGATCGCGGGCAAACAGGCCATCGACAACGACATGAACGCCACCGGCCAGATGCTGTCGGCGCTGTTGGGGTGGTCGCAAGGCACCTTCGCCTCGGAACTGGACATCGACGGCGACAAGGCCGTGGTGACCCGCGAGGTCGACGGCGGTTTGCAGACCATCAAGGTCAACATGCCTGCAATCGTCACCGTGGACCTGCGCCTGAACGAACCGCGTTACGCTTCGCTGCCCAACATCATGAAGGCCAAGAAGAAGCCGCTGGACGAAAAAACCGCCGCCGATTACGGCGTCGACACTTCGCCGCGTCTTGAAGTGGTCAAAACGACCGAGCCGGCAACACGTGCCGCCGGCATCATCGTCGGCTCGGTTGACGAGCTGGTTTCGAAACTCAAAGAAGCGGGGGCTGTGTAATGGCTGTTCTTCTACTCGCCGAAGTCAACAATGGTGAACTGGCGCTGGACGCCACCGCCAAAGCCGTCACCGCCGCCCGGGCACTGGGCGACGTGACCGTTCTGGCCGCGGGTGCTTCCGCCGCCGCAGCTGGCGAAGCCGCCGCCAAGATCGACGGTGTCGCCAAGGTGTTGGTCGCTGAAGATGCGTCGCTGGGTCACCGCATGGCGGAACCCACCGCCGCGCTGATCGTGTCGCTGGCCGGTGACTATTCGCACATCGTGGCACCCGCCACGACCGACGCCAAGAACGTCATGCCGCGCGTTGCTGCGCTGCTGGACGTGATGGTGATTTCGGACGCCTCTGGCGTTGTCGATGCAGACACGTTCGAACGCCCTATCTATGCCGGCAACGCCGTGCAAACCGTCAAATCTTTGGATACGACCAAGGTCATCACCTTCCGCACCTCGACCTTTGATGCCGCTGGCGAAGGCGGCTCGGCCGCAGTCGAAACCATCGGTGCTGCCGACAACCCCGGCCTGTCCGAATGGGTCGAAGACAAGGTTGCCGCATCGGACCGCCCCGAGCTGACCTCGGCCGGCGTGGTCGTGTCCGGTGGCCGTGGCGTCGGATCTGAAGAGGATTTTGCCCTGATCGAGAAGCTGGCTGACAAGCTGGGCGCCGCCGTTGGGGCTTCGCGCGCTGCTGTCGACTCGGGCTACGCCCCGAACGACTGGCAGGTGGGTCAAACCGGCAAGGTTGTTGCCCCCGAACTGTATGTCGCCGTTGGCATCTCGGGCGCCATCCAACACCTGGCTGGCATGAAGGACTCGAAGATCATCGTCGCGATCAACAAGGACGAAGAAGCACCGATTTTCCAGGTTGCTGACTTCGGCCTGGTCGCCGACCTGTTCGAGGCCGTCCCGGCCCTGACTGACGCACTGTAAATTGCGTCACATCAAATGCGAGAAGGCCCGCCATCCGGCGGGCCTTTTTGTATGCTCATCTTGTTACTAATTGAAAGGGAACCGCTTTTTTGAGGTGCCCATAGACTCTAATTCATATGGCTTCTATGGCTAGGGCAATCCCCTGCCCACCACCGATACACATGGTAATCAGCGCGCGTTTTGCGCCGGTACGCTCCAGCTCGTAGAGCGCTTTGACAAAGATTATGGCCCCCGACGCCCCGATAGGATGTCCGAGAGCAATTGCGCCGCCGTTGGGGTTCACCTTGTTGCCATCCAGACCAAGAGTTTTACTCACGGCCAAAGCCTGAGCCGCGAAGGCTTCGTTTGACTCGATGACGTCGAAATCAGAAATTGTCAGGCCTGTACGTTTCAAAAGTCCTTCGACAGCCGGAATTGGCCCGATTCCCATGATGTCCGGGCGTACTCCTGCAACATGATATCCAAGCAGGCGTGCGCGCGGTTTCAACCCTGCATCTGATGCAGCATCTGCCGTGGCCAGCACAACTGCGGCGGCCCCATCATTGAGACCCGAAGCATTCCCCGCCGTCACGGTGCCATCCTTCTGGAAGGCCGGACGCAGTTTGCCGAGCATTTCAACTGTGCTCGCCTTGGGGTGTTCATCGGTGTCAAAAGAAGCAGTGTTGCGTTTGACCTTGACCTCGACGGGAACGATCTGGGATTTGAAATACCCCTCTTTGAGCGCGTTCAGAGCGCGCTCCTGGCTTTGAAGGGCAAACGCATCCTGAGCTTCGCGCGTGATGTCGTATTCGGCGGCGACGTTTTCCGCTGTTACGCCCATATGCCCGGTGCCAAACGGACAGTTCAACGCGCCGAGCATCATGTCAGTTGCACCCGTGTCACCCATTTTCTGCCCCCAGCGAATGGCTGGCACGATATAGGGCGAGCGGCTCATGCTTTCGCTGCCACCGGCAAGAGCCATTGTTGCATCACCCAGCATCAGCGACTGCGCCGCTGACACAATAGCCTGTAGCCCAGAACCGCAGAGCCGATTGACGTTCATTGCGGGCGCCTTTTCTGGCACGCCAGCGGCAATAGACGCCGCGCGGCTAAGATACATGTCGCGCGGCTCTGTGTTAATAACATGGCCAAAAACAACGTTTCCAACCTGCTTGCCTTCGACACCTGAACGCGCAAGCGCCTCTTTCGCCACTATGCTACCCAGTTCGATCGGAGACGTGCCCGAAAGAGAGCCGCCAAAGGTTCCGATGGCTGTTCGCACACCATCCAATACTACGATATCTTTCATTTTCACTCCGGTTCTTCATTTTTTGCGTCACGCAGGCCGTGTACTGCCCAGTGTCAGCCCGTTACCCTGACCTGCGCGTTCGGTGCCTTGGTGGAACTTGCCTGGGAGTAGGAAGTTGATACCGCGCCAGTTCAGGAAAGCCGTCTCGAGCAAAATAACGCGGCGTTTGCCTTGAGACTGGGCCATTGCCGAAAAAATAACAGATGTTAGATTTATGGCAATACCAACCTTAGGAATGGATTCCAAAATGTCTCTGATTACGAATAGTTCGGCCTGGGCCGCAGATGAACATAAGATGTTCGCGGATAGCACACGCAAGCTTTTCGATGCCGAAATGGCTCCAAACATCGAAAAATGGGCGGAGCAGGGCATTGTTGACCGCGACTTCTGGAAAACAGTCGGTCAACAGGGTGTCATGGGTGGCTCGATTGCCGAAGAATATGGCGGGTTCGGTGGCGGCATCGGGTTCGATGCGATTACCGTTTACGAGCAAGGGCGCACCGGTGACACGGGTTGGGGCTATGGCATCCAGTCCATCGTAATCCATTATATCAACGCCTATGGCAGCGAAGAACAGAAGAAAAAGTGGTTGCCGAAGCTGGTCAGCGGCGACAGTGTCGCGGCGATCGCGATGACCGAGCCAGGAACGGGCTCTGACCTCCAGAACGTCCAGACCCATGCGGAAAAGGATGGCAACCATTACAAGATCAACGGCTCGAAGATCTTCATCACCAACGGACATACAGCCGATCTGGTTGTCGTCGTGGCAAAGACCGACCGTAACGCTGGCGCCAAGGGCGTTTCGCTGATCGTTCTGGAAACCGAGGACGCCGAAGGCTTTCGTAGGGGACGGAACCTGAAGAAGTTGGGCATGAAGGGATCGGATACGGCTGAGTTGTTCTTCGAGGATGTGCGCGTGCCTACGGCGAACCTGCTTGGCCCGGAAGAAGGGCAAGGTTTCTACCAGTTGATGAAGCAGCTCCCTTGGGAACGGCTGATGATTGGCGTTACCGCGCTAGGCTTCATTGACTTTGCCATCGATGAAACTGTGAAATATGTACAGGACCGCAAGGCATTTGGTAACCGCATCATGGATTTCCAGAACACACGCTTCAAATTGGCGGAATGCAAGACCAAGGCCGAATTGCTGCGCACCTTCGTCAATGACGGGCTCGTGCGCCTCGAAAAGGGCGAACTTGATGCGGCCACGGCCTCGATGGCGAAATGGTGGGGCAGCCAGACGCAAAACGAGGTCATGCATGAATGCCTGCAACTGCACGGCGGTTATGGTTTCATGATGGAATACCCGATCGCGCGCCTTTATGCCGACAGCCGGGTCCAGATGATCTATGGCGGCACCAACGAGATCATGAAGGAACTGATCGCACGTTCGATGGATGTTTGATCCGTTCGGTGCCGGGGGGGGTTATTCTTCTCCCGGCCCGAGGATATCTTCGCTGTGCTCCCCCAGTCGAGGGGCAGGGCGGTGATCATGCCGCGCCGGCGTTGCCGAGAATCGTATCGGCGGGCGTGTCGTCCAGATCGCACCTTCGGTTGGGTGATCAATCTGTTGAAAGAACCCGGTCGCGGCAAGATGGGGATCGTTCGGCAAATCCGACAGGTTGCGCACCGGCATGGCGGGTATGTCGGCATTCTCCATCAGGGCAAGCCAGTCATCTGTTGTCCGAGTTAGGGCAATCTGCGCCACCATATCGTATACAGCGCCGATGTTGCGGCTACGGGTGTCCATGTCAGTGACCCAGACGTGGTCGATCATGTCATCGCGCCCGACCGCCTTGAAGAACCGCGCCCATTGTACGTTGGTGTAGGGCAGAATTGTGATATATCCATCTGCCGTCTTAACCGGACGCCTATGCGGAACCAGCATCCGGGCATAGCCGAAATCCTGCGGGGTCTCTTCGAAGGTGGCACCATCCAGATGTTCGGCCAGCAGGAAGGCGGCCAGCGTCTCAAACATCGGCACCTCGACATGCTGGGCTTCTCCCGTACGCTCGCGGTGGAACAGGGCTCCCATCACGGCATAGGCGGCCGTCACGCCGCCAAGCTTGTCGGCTAGAATCGTAGGGGCATATGCGGGCGGCGCTTCGGGATCGCGCAATGTTGCCAGGCTAGCTAACCCGGAAACCGACTGGACGGCATCGTCGAACGCGGGTCGGGCGGCATAGGGTCCGTCCTGCCCGAATCCAGTGGCAGATACCGTGATCAGGTTCGGATTTTCCTGGCGTAGGGTTTCGGGATCGAGAGACAATCTGGCTAGCGCCGCAGGCCGTATGCTTGAAATCATCACGTCGGCATCGATAAGCAGCTTGCGCAATCGATCCCGACCGGTCTGCGTCTTCAGATCGAGTACGACACTGCGCTTGTTACGGTTGGTACCCAGAAAAGCGGCGCCCATCAGTTTGTTGCGTGATGGCTGGACCTGGCGAAGAAGATCGCCCTCTGGGCCTTCCACCTTGATCACATCGGCCCCCAGATCGCCCAGCATTTGCGTCGCCAAAGGTCCGAAAACGACCGAAGTCAGATCCACGATCTTCACGCCTTGAAGGATCGCGGGTTTTTTCTCAGCGGTCATTTAGTTGCCCAACCTTTTTTTGAACGAGGGTAGAACTCGGCGCGAAGGGCTTTGCCTTCCGCATCGAAGGCCGGGCAGGGGCCCAGTGTCGTTTCGCCGACGCTGCGCCGGATCGGGGGTGTCGGGACCTTGATCTCGCCGGAGGGTGTGCCAATCACGGACCGGTCAAGCTGAGGGTGATCGGACAGGGTCGCCACGTCGTTCACGGCCCCGGAGGCAATGCCCGCAGCGTCAAGCCGCTTCAGCATCTCGGCGCGGTCATGAGAGGAGAACACGGCCTTGATGAGCGCTTCGAGCGCGGGCTTGTTTTCAATTCGCGCCGTGTTGTCGTGAAACCGGGGGTCGGTTGCCAGAGGCGCGTCGCCCAGTATGTGTTCACAGAACCGTTGCCATTCGCCGCTGTGCTGCACGGTAATGACGACAAGCTGACCGTCCTTGCACGCATAGGCCCCGTACGGGCAGATGACCGTGTGGTTCAGTCCGACACGGGGTGTCGGCTTGCCAAGGTAATCGTGATATAGCAGCGGAACCGACATCCAGTCGGCCATCACGTCAAACATTGCCACCGAAACACCGCTGCCCTTGCCGGTGCGATCACGCCCGACAAGTGCTTCGCAAATTCCGGCATGGGCTGTCATACCGGTGGCAATATCG
This sequence comes from Pelagimonas sp., assembly GCF_058892305.1. Lineage (NCBI taxonomy): Bacteria > Pseudomonadati > Pseudomonadota > Alphaproteobacteria > Rhodobacterales > Roseobacteraceae > Pelagimonas > Pelagimonas sp. The sequence goes on along the minus strand of NZ_JBZXVN010000001.1, from coordinate 122,265 downwards.
CAGACGGAAACGCCAACCCGCCCCGGTCCGTCCGCCGTGCCGGTCACCGATGCCAGACCGCTTTCGCATTGCACCAGAAGATCATAGGCCTTGGCATTGCGCATCGGACCGTCCTCACCGTATCCGGTGATGTCGCAGGTCACGAGACGCGGGAACCTCTCTCGCAGCGTGGCGGAATCGAGCCCAAGCTTGACCAGCGCGCCCGGCAGCAGGTTTTGAATAAACACATCCGCGTTTTCCAGCATCCTGAGCAGGATTTCCCGGTCCTCGCCGGCTTTAATATCCAGGGCGACCGATTCTTTCCCTCGGTTCAGCCATGTGAAATAGGCGCTTTCACCATTGGCGGCGGTATCGTAGGCGCGGGCGAAATCGCCTGTGCCCTTGCGTTCGATCTTGATCACGCGCGCGCCGGCATCGGCCAGTCGCGAGGAGCAAAAAGGCGCGGCGACTGCCTGTTCCAGCGCAACTATGAGTTTGCCAGAAAGGGGGGCTAAATCTGAACCTGACATGAGTTTCCCGAAAATGTTCCAAAGAGGTTGACTAAATCTAACATTTGTTAGATTTATTATCAATACGCTTAACCAGAGAATTGATTACTTGAAGGAGAACGCCGGTGCCGGACGCCAAAGGACCAGACCAGATTTTCCAGGGCGCACTGACAAAGGGAGAGATCCTGCTGCCAAAGTGCGAAGACTGCGAGGCCTATCATTTTTTCCCGCGCGTCCTGTGTCCCCATTGTCATGGCGCCGCGATTTCATGGAAGCAGGCCACCGGCAAGGGACGGGTCCACACCACAACCGTCGTGCGCCGAAAGCCCGAACGGGGAGGTGACTACAATGTGTGCGTTGTCGAGCTGGACGAGGGCGTTCGGATGATGAGCCGGGTCGAGGGCATTGCTCCAGGTGAGGTCGCCATCGACATGGCTGTAACCGCTTTCGTGAGCGAGGCCGAGGGCGCTCCGGCCGTGCTTTTCAAGCCATCGGAGGGATAAGATATGACCGCTGAACTTCGGGGAAAATCCGCCATCGTGGGAACCGGTCATGCCGGTTTTGGAGAGGCACATGGTCTGACGGCATATGATGTCATGGCGCAGTCCGCACTTGCAGCGCTTGGCGATGCCGGGCTGAATCTGTCCGACGTCGATGGGCTGTTCTGCACCATGATGGAAGACAGCATGCCGGCGCTTATGGCGGCTGAGTATCTGGGCATTCAGCCGCGTTTCATTGATGGCACGATGTCGGGTGGATCATCCTTCGTGAATTATCTGACGTCAGCGACCATGGCGCTTGATGCCGGCCTGTGTGATGTCGCCCTGATTGTTTATGGCTCCAACCAGCGCACCGCGTCGGGCAGACTGGTGACCGCCTCGCGCCCGCCGGCCTATGAGGCGCCGTACAATCCGCGCTATCCGATCTCGGCATATGCGATGGCCGCGGCGCGGCACATGCATGAATACGGCACCACCCGCGAACAACTGGCCGACGTGGCCGTTGCCGCGCGGGCCTGGGCGCACCACAATCCCGAAGCGTTCGAGCGCGGCCCGCTGACCCGCGAGGACGTGTTGGGCGCGCGCATGGTGGGCGATCCGTTGACCGTGCGCGATTGTTGTCTTGTCACCGACGGCGGCGGCGCGATCGTAATGGTCCGCGCGGACCGCGCCCGGGATTTCCCAAAGGCGCCTGTCTATGTGCTGGGCAGTGCTGCGGAAAGCTCGCACCGGCAGATTTCGCAGATGAAAGATTTCACCGTGACCGCCGCCCGCGACTCGGGCGCGCGCGCCTTTGCTGCGGCCGGAGTGACCGCTGCGGACATCCAGGCGGTCGAGCTTTATGATGCCTTCACCATCAATACCATCCTGTTTCTTGAAGATCTGGGGTTCTGCGCCAAGGGCGAGGGCGGGGCCTTCGTCGAAGGCGGGCGCATCGCGCCTGGCGGCATCTTGCCTGTTAACACGAATGGCGGGGGCCTGTCCTGCGTGCACCCCGGGATGTACGGAATCTTCACCGTGATCGAGGCTGCGCGTCAGATCCGTGGCGACGCGCCGGGCATTCAGTTGAAGGATATCGACCTGGCGCTGGCGCATGGCAACGGCGGTGTGCTGTCCAGTCAGGTCACGGCAATACTTGGATCGCAAAACACGCTCTGACGGCAATTAAGGGAGGAAAGATAATGCCATTGGATTTCGAGGCACTGTCGAACTGGGACTTTGAGGAAATCGAACAGACGCTGACCGAGCGGGATACCATCCTGTATGCGCTCGGCCTAGGGTTCGGCGAGGATCCGACCGACAAAAAGGAACTGGCCTACGTCTATGAGGACGGGCTGAAGACGGTTCCATCGATGGCGGTCACTATGGGGTACCCCGGCTTCTGGCTGCGCGATCCCAAGACCGGTGTGAACTGGCAGCAAGTGTTACATGGTGAACAGTGGCTGGATATCTACAAGCCGCTGCCGACCCATGGCCGGATTGTCGGCCGCAGCAAGATCGACTTCATCTCCGACAAGGGCGAGGGCAAGGGAGCCGTCATCTACCAAAGCCGCGATATCATCGACGCGGACAGCGGTGAAAAGCTGGCGCGCGTGGCGATGTCGGCCTTCTGTCGCGGCGATGGCGGCTTTGACGGTGAAAATAAGGCGGGCCCGGCACCGGCAGCGCTGCCTGACCGCGCGCCCGATCACGTCTGTGAAATCGAAACCCTGCCGCGCCAAGCGCTCATTTATCGCCTCAGCGGCGATTTCAATCCGCTTCACGCTGACCCGGATGTCGCCCGTTCTGTCGGGTTCGACCGCCCGATCCTGCACGGTCTGGCGACCTATGGTCTGGCCGCCCGGGCGATCCTCAAGTCGGTGCTGGATTACGACGCCGCCCGGCTTGTCGGTCTGGATGTTCGGTTCTCGGCACCGGTCTATCCCGGCGAAACCGTGCGGTTCGAAATTTGGGAAGAGGACGGCGAGGCCCGGTTTCGCGCGTCGGTCCCGGCACGCGACGTCGTTGTTCTGAACAATGGCGCCGCGCGCTTCGCGTGAGGAGCAGAAGATGACTCAACCGCTCAAGGATATTCTGGTGTTGGATTTCAGCACCCTTCTTCCCGGTCCGATGGCGACGCTCATGCTTGCCGAGGCCGGGGCAGAGGTTATCAAGTTCGAACGGCCCGGGGTCGGTGAGGACGCACGCCACACGGAACCCATGATCGACGGGGAGAGCATCGGCTTTGCTGTGTTGAACCAAGGCAAGCGGTCGGTGGCCATCGACCTCAAGTCAAAGGGCGCGGTAGATGCTCTGCGGCCTTTACTTGAAAAGGCCGATGTTCTGGTAGAGCAGTTCCGTCCCGGCGTGATGGACCGGCTCGGGCTGGGATATGAGGCTGTGCGCGAGATCAATCCCGGTCTGATCTATTGTTCGATCACCGGCTATGGCCAGACCGGACCAAAGGCCAGCGCCGCTGGCCACGACCTTAACTACATCGGCGATGCGGGTATCCTGTCGCTGAGTCGCGGACCCGATGACCAACCGACAATGCCGTTCGGGCTGGTCGCCGATATCGGAGGCGGAACCTATCCGGCGGTGATGAATATCCTGCTGGCCCTGATCGCGCGGCAGGCAAGCGGGCAGGGGACGCATCTGGATATCGCCATGTCCGAGGGGGCGTTCGCCTTTGCCTATTGGGCCCATGCCGAAGGTGTGATCGCCGGGCAAAACATCGAAAGCGGCGGCAGCCGCCTGACGGGCGGCCTGGCCCGGTATCGGCTTTATACGGCTGCGGACGGGCGTCAGATCGCCGTTGGCGCGTTGGAAGAAAAGTTCTGGCAGTCGTTCTGCGATGTCATCGGTTTGCCGTCGGCGCTTCGCGATGACTGGTCCGAGCCTGATTCCTGTGCTGCGGAAGTTGCGCGTCGTCTGGGGAAACAGCCCTCGACCCATTGGGAGCCTTTGCTGGCGGCGGCAGATTGTTGCTGTTCGGTCGTAAAAACGCACGCCGAGGCGTCGCGTGACCCGCATTTCAAAGCGCGTGACGTTTTTGGGCGAACCCTGAGCATATCCGGCCAGAATGCGCCCGCATTGCCGCTACCAATTGCGCCGGAGTTCCGGTCTCCGGCCAACTCGGTCGGAGTTGCGGCCGCCTTGGGAGAAGACAATGCGCGTTACGGGCTGGACGCGCCGGACACAGATTAAATCCCGTTGACGTGCTGGTGGTGAATCACTATTCTAACAATTGTTAGAAAAATGGAGAGATCCAATGGCCGAGTCCGATGACCACCTGCCTGCAGAAGCCGAGCGCTTTGTCATGCCGTCGCACTATGTCGAAAGCGACAGCCTCGAAGTGCAGGGGTTTGCGACAGCGGCTTTGCGCGATCTTTCGCTGGATGCAACCAAGCGGGACAAGGCGATCCGTCTGTTTGAAGCGGTTCGCGACGACATTCGTTACGACCCATATTGTTTTGCGCTGGATGAAGATTCTTACCGTGCCAGCCGGATCGCAGGGGCAGAAGCGGCATTTTGCGTTCCCAAGGCGATCCTGCTTGCGGCCTGTTTGCGTGCTGTGGGTATCCCCGCCGCACTTGGGTTTGCCGATGTGCGCAACCACCTGAACACCCCTAAGCTGCAGGAGTTGATGGGGACTGACCTATTCATCTATCACGGCTACGTTCAACTGTGGCTGGATGGTGAGCCCTACAAGGTAACACCTGCATTCAACATGGAGCTGTGTGAAAGATTCGGGGTCAAGCCTCTGGTCTTCGACGGGTATCACGATGCGCTGTTCCACGAGTTCGATGAACAGGACCACCGGCACATGGAATATGTGAACGATCGAGGGCTCTATTTCGACGCGCCCATGGACGAATTCCTGGTGGCGTTCAAGGAAACCTATCCGAAGCTGGAAGAATTCAACCGCGTACGGATTTCCAGGGATGCAAGCGGATACGATTCCGGTTTCGCAAAGGAGGATGCTTCTTGAGGTATTTGGAGGATTTCGCGCCGGGCCAAGTCTATCACTTTCGCAGCGCCCCGATGAGCGCAGCCTCAATAAAGGCATTTGCCAAGGAATGGGATCCGCAGCGGCTGCACACCGACGAAGACTATGCGGCCACCATACATGGCAGCCTGATCGCCTCGGGCTTTCAGACGATGCTGGAGGTGTTCAAGCCTGTCATGACCGAGATGATGGTCGATGTTGCCAATATCGGTGGCATGGGCTTTGACAATTTGCGCTGGCTGCGGCCAGTGCGCCCGAACGAACCCCTTGATGTTGATATGACGGTCAATTCGGTCACGCCGTCCAAAAGCAAGCCCGACAGAGGTATTTTGCACTATACGCTCAGCGCCAAAAACCCCAAAGGCGAGATCGTTTTTTCGACCGACACCCCTGTGATGATTCAGCGAAAACAAAATGACACAGACTGATACAGTTTCCAGCGAACAAGAAGACCTTCGCCTGTTGCGAGAGAGCGCGCGCACCCTGTTCGAGCGCGCGGGCGGAAGTGGAAGAGCCAGAAAACTACGTGATGCCGACGGCGGTTTCGACCCGAAAATGGTCCGGGAATTGGCCGAGGCCGGCGTATTCGGCGTGGCGGTGCCCGAAGATCAGGGGGGTCTTGGCATGGGCTTGGCCGCCGGGGGCGTCATCGCAGAAGAGGCCGGTCGCGTGATTGCACCGGAACCGGTCGTGCTGACGATCGGTCTGAGCCTCGGCCTTCTGCGCCGCCTTTGCCCGGAACATCCGAAGATGGCGCAGCTCATCGGCGGCGAAATTTCACTGGCGGTTGCCTGGCAGGAACGTGGCCCGGGCGGAGCGCCCGCCAATGCGACCTGCCGATACGCAGACGGACGGCTGACCGGCAGCAAGGCTTGGGTGGTCGGCGCGACCGGATCGCACGGCTTCCTTGTTGTGGCCAAAGGAGATGATGGTCCGGTTCTGGTTCTGGCCGAGGCAGACGCGGACGGGCTTGTTACGACCAGGCGGGCGCAGGCCGACGGCAGTTCCCTGGGCGAGCTTTCGTTTTCAGGAATACCGGCCGCGGAACTGGCCAGCGGCGACGCGGTTCAGGCTGCGCTTGCCGAGGCTGTCGCCGATGCAACGGCGCTAGCCGCGGCAGAGCTTGTCGGCCTGAGCGAGTGCGCCTTCGAGATTACGCTCGACTACATCAAGACGCGCGAGCAGTTCGACAAGCCGATCGGGTCATTCCAGGTCATCCAGCATCGAGCCGTCGACCTTAACGTGATGTGCGAGGTTGCACAGGCGGGCGTCCGCGAAGTTCTGGCGCTGATGGACCGTGAAACCGATCAGAAGGTTCGGGCACAGCTTGCCAGCCGTGCCAAGGCGCGTGCGGTTACGACCGCCAAAAGGATTACCCGCGACGCGGTCCAGTTGCACGGGGCGGTCGGTTACACCGATGAGTTCGATATCGGGCTCTACCTGAACCGGGCGCTGGTGCTGTCGGCCTGGTTGGGCGACGACGCCTATCACAGACGGATTTGGTTCGATGCACGCGAAGCAGAGGGGGCAGCACAATGACCGACTGGAACGCAACGAGCGATGCGGACTTCCGCAAAGAAGTGCGCCAGTTCTTCGAGGCGGAATATCCCGAGGAACTGCGCCACCTGCCGCATCGTCCCAAGTTCGCCGAGATCGAACATTGGCACCGCAAGCTGCACGCCAAGGGCTGGGTCGCGCCGGCCTGGCCTGCGGAATACGGCGGCATGGGGCTGAACGCCGCCAAGCTTCTGATTTTCTACGAGGAGCAGCAACGCTGGGGCGTCAATCGTGGCCGCGACATGGGCGTGCAGATGGTCGGCCCACTGATTATCAAGTTTGGCACCCAGGAACAGAAAGACTATTGGCTGCCGCGTATCCTGAGTTGTGAAGACATCTGGTGTCAGGGCTATTCGGAACCCGGCGCCGGATCCGATCTGGCCAACCTGCGCACACGCGCAGAGATTGATGGCGGCGAATTTGTCATCAACGGACAGAAGATCTGGACCACGATGGCGCATGATGCCACGCACATCTTCATGCTGGTGCGCACTGATCCGGATGCGCCCAAGAAACAACAGGGCATCAGTTTCCTGCTCGCTCCGATGGATCAACCCGGAGTCGAGGTGCGCACGATCACTACCCTGTCGGGCGAGACCGAGTTTTGCGAGGTCTTCTTCGACAATGCCCGTACGCCCAGTGAAAACCTCGTGGGCGAGTTGAACAAGGGCTGGACGATGGCCAAGGCGCTTCTGAGTTTCGAGCGCATCTTCATCGGCTCACCAAGCCTGGCCCAGAACGCACTGGGGCAACTGGAAAGCTTTGCCCGGGGCCGTGGCGCTTTCGATGATCCGGTGTTCCGCGACCGCTTTGCCCAAGCCGCACTCGATGTTGAAGATCACGCCGCGCTATACGCCCGTTTTGCCGATCAGCTCAAGCGAGGTGAAACGCTCGGCGCGGATGTCTCGATGCTCAAAATCTGGGTGACTGAGTGCTTTCAGCGCATTACCGAGCTTATGATCGAAGCTGCCGGCCCCGACGGCGGTACCATCGGGCCACTTCAGGTCGGCAACGTAAGTGTCGATGTCCTTGCGAGCTTTTATAAGGCCAGGCCGACCACGATCTACGGTGGGTCGAACGAAATCCAACGAAACATTCTGTCCAAGGCCGTCCTCGGACTGCCTGGCTGAACCCATACTCATACCCACACCCTACGGAGGAAAAGAACTATGTCGGAGCGCTATGCAAAGTACGACAAACTGAAATTTGACTACCCGGCGGATCGCGTCCTGCGCATCACTTTTGACCGCCCTGAGTCCTTTAATTCCGTGGACGCGGAAACCCATACCCAGATGACGGACATGTGGATCGATATCGACCGTGATCCCGACATCAACGCGGTCATTGTAACCGGCGCGGGAAAGGCGTTTTCCGCCGGCGGTGATTTTAGCTTGATTGAAAAAATGATCGGCGACTCGCACGAGATCATGAAGACTTGGAAAGAGGCCAAGGACCTTGTCTACAACATCATCAACTGCAACAAACCCATCATTTCCGCGATCAACGGACCTGCGGCCGGTGCCGGTCTTGTGGTTGCCATCCTCGCCGACATCTCGATTGCCGGGAAGAAGGCCAAGATTGTCGATGGTCACCCGCGCCTGGGTGTTGCCGCTGGCGATGTCGCGGCGATCATCTGGCCGCTGCTGACTTCGATGGCCAAGGCGAAATACTATCTGATGACTTGTAAGCCGGTTTCGGGCGAAGAGGCCGAGCGCATCGGCCTTGTCTCAATGTGCGTCGAAGATGACGAGTTGCAACAAATCGCTTTGGACACGGCCGTCGAGCTGGCCAACGGCTCGCAAAGCGCAATCCGCTGGACCAAGTATTCGCTGAACAACTGGCTGCGCCAGGCTGGCCCGATCTTCGATGCGTCGACCGCGCTGGAGATGCTCGGTTTCATGGGTGAAGACGTCAGGGAAGGCGTTCTGTCACATCGGGAGAAGCGCGCGCCGAACTTCCGCAAGGACTGCCCGCTTTAACGCCTGATTGGACGAGGAGGCATGGAAATGTCTGAAGATATCTACCAAGATATAGCGCAAGCCTATGCCGCTGCGGCCGAAAAGGCTCCTGGCCTGAAATCGCGATTTACGGCTGCCGGATTTGATCCGGCAGCCGTCACATCGGTGGCGGACCTCTCGCGTCTTCCAGTGATGAAGAAGGAGGAGCTTCTGAAGATCCAGCGTGACAATCCACCCTTCGGCGGGTTCCTCGCATCGGATCTCAAGGATATCGGGCGGATCTACGTATCCCCCGGCCCGATTTTCGAACCGGCCCTATCGGGCGGTGGCGGCCACGGTCTGGACCTGCTGTTCAAGGCGGCCGGCGTGGGGCCCGGGGATATCATCCTGAACACCTGGATGTACCACCTCGTGCCGGCAGGCTTGCTGTTCGACGAAGCGGCACAGTCCGCCGGCGCCACGGTTATCCCCGGAGGCGTTGGCAATACCGAGCTTCAGGCACAGATCATCGTCGAAACCGGCGTGACCTCGATCTGCGCCTCGACCGCGTTTTTCCTGACGCTGGCGGACAAAGTGATCGAAACCTATGGCCGCGACGCATGGAAGGTAAAGACGGCCTTCCTCGGCGGAGAGATGGGCGATTGGATGGCCAAGCGCCGCCGGATTGAGGCCGACTATGGCGTCTCCACCTGGGCTGCCTATGCCACTGCGGATCTGGGCCTTGTCGCCTATGAGGATGGCGGCGAAGGCTATGGAGTTCATCCCGACCGCGTGGTGCAAATCTGCGATCCGGACAGTGGAGAACAGGTCGCTCACGGGGAACCGGGCGAGGTTGTTGTGACCGCGCGCGATGCAACTTGGCCGATGATCCGGTTCGGTACCGGCGACAGCGCCTTTGCGCTGGAAAGCAACGCGGATGGCACCGTCAGCCGGATTTCCGCACTGCAGGGCCGGGTCGGCGCAGCGGTCAAAGTGCGCGAGATATTCGTTTATCCACGCGTGATCGAAGAAGTTGTCATCGGTACGCCCGGCGCAACGGCCGCGCAGGCCGTGGTAACGCGCGAGAACGATCGCGACATGATCCGCCTCTCGCTTGTGCTGGAAGACGGTGCCGACGCTTCTGCTGCGGAAACAGCCGCCATCGAAACCTTCAAACTGCATGCACGAATTCGCGCCGACGAGGTGAGCATTGTTGCGGAACTACCCGAGAATGCAGAACTGATCGTCAACCAAAAAGACGGCTGAGATCGGCTGAAACCGGAAAGCGTTCCAACAGACTTGGGAGCGGCCAGGACATCCTGGCCGCTCCCAAGTCAGTTCAAGAGTCAGAACGCGTTCAACCCGGTCAGGTTCCGGCCGATGACCAGCTTCTGAATCTCGGTGGTCCCGTCCGGGATCGGCATGACCTTGGCATTGCGAAAGTGCCGTTCGACTGGAAACTCTTTGGTGATGCCGTTGCCGCCGTGGATTTGCACCGCTTTTCCGGCGATCTCTACCGCCATCTCTGTCGCATACCATTTCGCCATCGAGGTCTGGGTGTCGCAGCGCACGCCCAGGTCCAAAAGTTGCAGCCCGCGCTGACACAACAGGCGCGCTGCATCCAGGTGCGTGGCCATGTCGGCCAGGTAGCCCTGGATCAACTGGTGCCCGCCGATCGGCTTGCCATGCTGTTCGCGATCCTGCGCATATTTGACGGCACATTCCAACGCTGCCTGGGCAATGCCAATGCTCGTCAGGCCGACAAACACGCGAGCGCTTTCAAACAGCTTCAAAGTCTGGAACAGGCCTCCGCCCGCATTACCCAGAACATGCTCGGCGGTGGTTTCCGCCCGGTCGAAAAACAATTCGCAGGTCGAAGCACCGACAAGCCCCATCTTGCGCAATTCGCGGCTTTCGTATCCGCCGGTGTCACGGTCGACGATGACCATGGAAATACCGTCGTCCAGATTGCAGACAACGATGGCGAAATCCGACTGGGCCCCATTGGAAATCCAGAGCTTCTGGCCGGTGACGAAAATCTTGTCGCCCTCGCGGTCTGCACGGGTCTTGACCTCGCGCACGTTCGAGCCGACCTCTGGTTCGGAAATACACGTGGCACAGATCCGTTCACTGCGCAGGAGCGGCTTCAGATAGGCCTCTTTCTGCGCCGCATTTCCCAAAAGGTTGACGGCGAACACGGCATGACCCTGGATCAGGACCGCAATTGCCAGATCGGCCCATATCCGGGCCAGTTCCTCGTAAAGGATGCCATAGGTCATGCGGTCGATTCCGGCACCGCCGTCTTCCTCGGGTATCAGGCCGCTGATCAGCCCGAATTCCTCGACCTTGGCGAACAGGGACTTCAGCGTTTTCGCATCGGGCGGGTGTCCGAGGTCTTCGTATTTCTCGGCCAGCGGAGCGAACTCTGCCTCGGCCATCTTGCGGAAGTGCTCCAGCAACATGCGTTGCTCGTCTGTATAGATTGCCTGAGCGGCGGCGATCACGTTTTCCATAGTTTTTTCCTTGTTTCAGCGGCCGAGAATGGTGACGCAGGCGGCAGCTTCTTCTACCCCGTGCAAGCCCCCACCGTTTTCGGCAATGGCGTTCTGTGCCCCTTCGACCTGACGCGCGCCGGCTTCGCCGCGCAGCTGCGTGACCAGTTCAAAGACCTGCCCGATACCGGTGGCCCCGACCGGGTGGCCCTTGGATTCCAATCCGCCCGAAGGGTTCACCGGAATGCGTCCGCCGATCTTTGTGTCGCCGCGCAGGCTGGCCGGGCCGCCCTCACCGAATTCGACAAACCCGAGGTTCTCGATCTGGATCACTTCACCGACGGCCGTGGCGTCATGCACTTCGGCAACTGACATATCCTCGGGGCCGAGCCCGGCCTGTTCATAGGCCTGAAGCGCGGCCAGCCGGGTCAGGTGGTTCTTGTAATCTTCCGGCGGACGGTCGGTGCCCGAGCGCAGGATCGCGGCCTTGACCTTGATCGCGCGGGCGGGATCGAGCCCCAGCCGCTTGAGCCCTTCGCCCGTGCACAGCACGGCCGCCGCGGCACCGTCCGAGATCGGGGCGCACATCGGCAGGGTCAGCGGATAGGTGATGGGCGGCGCGGCCAGAACCTGATCGACACTCATGGCATCGCGATACTGCGCCAGCGGATTATGCGCGGAATGTGCATGGTTCTTGGCGGCGACGGCGGCGAACTGTTCCTGCGTGGTGCCAAAGGTCTTCATGTGCAACCGCGCGAAGCCTGCGTAGACATCCATGAACACGCTGTAGGGCTTGGGCGATTTCGATCCTTCGGGTTCCTCGACTCCGGTACCCAGATCGGCCAGCCGTTGCGCGACCTCGTCGCCGTTGCTGACGTCCCAGCCGCTGTCGAAGGCCGAAAACATCAACGCGCGGTCGTCGGAATACATCTTTTCGGCGCCTATGGCGAGGCAGCAATCGCCATTGCCCGCCTTGAGAAAATCCACCGCCAGTTTGAACCCGGTCGAGGCGCTGGCACAGGCGTTTTCGACATTCACCACCGGAATGCCCTGAATGCCCATCTCGCGTAGCGCGATCTCGCCCCGTATCATGTGCTGGCCTTCCATGTGGCCCTGCACCGCGTTCGAGAAGAACGCGCCGTCGATGCGATCAGCCGTCACTCCGGCGTCTGAAAGGGCGGCGGCGACGGCCTCGCCGGTCATGGCCTTGATGGTTTTGTCCCGGAATTTTCCGAACGGCGTCATCCCGACGCCAACGACGTAAATGTCCTGCATCGTTTGTCCTCCTGATCTAGTATCCGCGAAACTGCGGTTTTCGCTTTTCATTGAACGCCGACAGGCCCTCGTGCATGTCCCAGGACCGCATGTGCGCGCGCAGGTTCAGCATCTCTTCGGACAGGGCGGCGGTTTCGTCCACATCCAGCGACCGGTTAGCAACCGCCTTCATACGGCGCAAGACCGCCGGGCTTTTGTCTGCCAGCCTGTCGGTAAAGGTCTGCACCGCGTTGCGCAGGTTTTCGTCCGTGACGACCTTGTTGACCAGCCCCCAGTCCATCATGTCCCGCGCCGAAACGTTCTCGCCCGAGAACAGCAGGTATTTCGCGCGGTTCAGTCCAATCCTGCGCGGCAGGATCGCCGCACCGCCTGCTCCAGGAAAGACCCCGAAATTGGAATGTGCGTCGCCCAGTTGCGCGCTTTCGGCGGCAAAGACCAGGTCGCAGGCCATCACCATTTCCAGACCGCCCGCCATGGCCAGCCCGTTCACGGCGGCGATCACGGGTTTGGGCCCATGTCGCATCAGTCCAAACGTGTGATCGACAAGATCAATCAGATCCGGCTCGCCCGGTGCATGTTTGGTGCCAGCAACTTCTTTCAGATCGGCACCGGCGCAGAATGCCCGGCCAGAACCGGTCAGGACAATTGTGCGAACCGCATCGTCGGCCAGCGCCGATTCCAGCGCGGCCGCGATCTCTCGCAACATCTGCGTTGACATCGCGTTGAGCTGTTCGGTGCGCTGGAAGGTAATCCATTCAGTTTTTGCCACCCGCTCAACAAATAGCGTCTGCTTTGCTTCATTCATGCTAAGATCCTGAAAAATAATGGAAGTTTGGTTTTTTGTCTTGTCTTTCCCGGCGATCTGCGCTGCACTGGGTCGGACCCGCACGCGGACAAAACAAGAGCTGGAGACTGATATGAGTAATGCACCCCTGGCCGGCCTGAGGATTCTCAGCCTTGCTGAACAATTTCCCGGCCCCTACGCGACAATGCTGTTGTCCGACATGGGGGCCGAGGTGATCATGATCGAACGTCCGGGCATCGGTGATCCGGCCCGGCAGTTTCCGCCGTTGTTCCGGGCTCTGAACCGGGGCAAGCGCAGCGTCGCGTTGGATCTGAAATCGGTCGACGGGTTGGCACGGTTTCGCGAACTGGCCAAGGTTTCGGATGTTATCGTCGAAGGGTTCCGCCCTGGAAAGCTCGCGGCCTTGGGCGCCGGGTTCGAGGACATGCGTGGCGTCAACCCGCGGCTGGTCTACGTGTCGATTTCGGGCTACGGGCAGGACGGCCCCTATCGTGACCGTGCCGGCCACGACCTGAGCTACGAAGGCGTTGGCGGCCTGCTGGCCGATCAGGCCGATGCAGGGCAACCGGGCCCTGTTCCGGCGATCCCCCTCGCGGATGTGGGCGCGGCGTTGTTCGCGGCGATCGCAATCCTGTCGGCGGTCGTATCGTGCCAGCGGACGGGACAGGGGCGTTTCGTGGACGTGTCCATGTCGGACGCTGTGGTTTCGATGTTGACGGCATTCCTTGTTCCGGCGGCCAACGGCACACCGCTGGGCGAGTTCATCGCCGAGCCGGGCTACGGCGTGTTCACCTGCAAGGACGGCAAGCTCATGACCTTGTCCATCGCGCATGAGGACTGGTTCTGGCAACCGTTCTGCGATGTGATCGACAGAGCGGATCTTGCGCCGTTGACAGGCCGCGACCGTGTCGCCCGCAAGGACGCGCTCCGCGAAGAGATCGCGGCGGTTCTGGTCGGCAAGACGCGCGCCGAATGGGGCGATCTTCTGGACAAGGCGGGCGTGCCTTGGGGTCCGGTCAATTCCTTGGTCGAAACGCTGGACGACCCCCATGTGCGTGCGCGACAGTTGCTGCGCACGATCGCGCATGACAGCGGCAGGACCGAGACGTTCCTTGTCCAGCCTCTGAAGTTCGATGGTTTCGAGACCGCAGCCCCTGACCTGCCACCAGAGCTTGGCGCAGACAATGACAGCGTTCTTTCGGACAGCGCCAGCTAGAGGCGGCTTCCGTCCGCTTTCGGCTCTAGCAGGCAAAAGAATACCCGCCATTCACCGGATAGGTCTGTCCGGTGATCCAGCTGGCGGCATCCGAGCAGAGAAACAGGATCATTCCGGCGGGATCTTCCGGCTCGCCCAGACGGCGGATCACATATTGCGACAATGCCCGCTTCTCGGTCTCTGCATCCGGGATCAGGTCGGCAACAGCCGGCGTTCTCGTTCCCCCCAGGGCGACGCAATTCGCGGTGATCCCGAACCGGCCACCCGCCTTGGCGATGGCCCGCATGAAGCCTGCCGCACCGGCCTTGGCACCGGAATAAACCGCCAGATGCGGCTCGCCGACGCGACCGGCGTCGGAAATGACGGTCACGATGCGCCCATAGTCACCTTTGACCATCAAGGGCATGGCGTGACGGGTGCAGTTCAGAACCCCATCGAAATTGGTCGCCATCCAGCGGCGCCATTCGGTGGGATCCGACTCCCAAAACGGGACAAGATCGTCAAGACGCGATGTCGGCCCGGCGTTGCCTGCATTGTTGACCAGAATATCCACGCCGCCGAAGGCGTTCTGAGCCTCGGCAAACGCCGCGCCGACCGCGTCGAAATCCGACACATCGAACGCGAGCGGCATCGCCTTTGCACCGGCTGCCTCCACTTCCGCGGCAACGCTTTCGGCCCGTTCGGCGTGAAAATCGTTGACGATGACGGCACCGGCCCCGTGTTCAGCCAGATAAAGCGCGACTTGTCGGCCCACGCCCTGACCCGCTCCGGTTACTACTGCGGTACGACCCTTGATGGATAGCAGTTCACTCATCTTCGTTCCTTTCCTATCCCAGCCACCTCTTGCGGCGGCGATAATGTTTGATTGCACGATAACTTTTGCGTTCGCCGGACGCGGTGACACCAAGATAAAACTCCTTGATGTCCTCGTTGTCAGCGAGCTTGTCTGCCGGGCCATCCATCACGATACGGCCATTTTCCATCACATAGGCGTAGTCGGCGATCGACAGTGCAGCAGCGCTGTTCTGTTCGACCAGGAAAAAGGTAGTGCCTTCTGATTTGAGTTGCTTGAGCACTTCATAAACATCCCGGATCATCATCGGGGCCAGACCCAGGGACGGCTCGTCAATCGCGATGATCTTGGGCTTGGCCATCATGGCCCGACCAATCAGCAGCAGTTGCTGTTCGCCACCAGACATGAAGCCAGAGGTTCGATTTCGGAGGTCGGCAAGCCGAGGCATCAAGGTGTAAACATGGTCCAGGCGGTTTTTAAGCTCGGCGGAATTGGGCACCATGTGTCCGCCGACGATCAGGTTCTGCTCTGACGTCAGATGGCGCAACACGCGCCGGCCTTCCATCACGTGGATCAGGCCATTCTTCACGACTTCCGAGGCTTCCATGTTCTGAACGGGGGTTCCGTCCAGAACGATGGACCCTGCCGAAACGGTTCCATCCTCGGATTTGAGCGTTCCCGAGATGGCCTTGAGCGTCGTGCTTTTGCCCGCGCCATTGCCACCGAGCAGAGCAATACATTGACCTTCACTGACTGTCATGGACACGCCTTTGAGCGCCAGGATGACGTCGGAATAGGTCACTTCTACATTATTGAGTTCCAGCATGGTCATATTGCCCGGGGCCAAGGATCAGGACGGGCGCCGCGACTGCGGCGCCCGGATTAATTCACCACTTCTGAACGTCAGGAACGTCGACGCCGATCGCTTCGATGGTGATCTTGCCATCTTTGACAGTGCCCACATTCACCTTGAGACCTTCCAAAGGGAAAGGCGCTTCGGGAGTGAACGTGAGGGATGGAAGAAAGCCGTGGGTTTCTTCGGTCGTGATCGGCCCGGCAAAGAGCGCCTCGCGTACCATCTCTCCGGTCAGGCCCTCGGCACCGTTCGCCGCAATCGCGTGATCGATCACGGTCGCGACAAAGAGGCCCTGAGACACGCCCATTGCGGTCACGACGTTCCAGGGCGCCTTGAGCCCATAATCGGCAACCAGTGTTTCATAGAATTGCCGCGCGGGAGTGTCCTCATCGGCCGCGATCGCCATGCCGTAGGCTTCAAAATCGCCCTCCAGTTGATCAAGCCCGCCAAGCGCGCCGCCCGAGGCCGGAAGCCCGTTATGCGAACTCATCATGATCGGGATGTTCGAACCGTTGGCCTGCAGTCCACGTTTCGCCGCAACTACGATAGAAGTGTTCGTCTGGATGATCAGCGCCTCGGCCCCGGCCCGCACGACGCGGCGCATTTGCCCCGTCAGATCGGTCGGTTGCACTTCGGTATAGATGACCTCGACGAGGTCAATCTCCTCGGGGTGCTCTTCGGCATAGAGTTCGAGGCCCTTTGCCATATCGACATAGGCAGGCGAGGCCTCGGAAGCCAGGATCGCAACCTTAAGCGGACCGTCTCCACCTCGCTGTTCACGCATCCAGTTCAGAAAGCCGGCGCTTTCGTGCGAATAGGTCGGACGCGGGTTGAAAATCCAAGAATTCGGTTTCCAGGCAAAACCGTAGCTGGCCGTGGCCATGAACATCGGAATCTTGTCTTCCGGCAGGCGTTCGGAAAGGGCGGCAACGTCAGGCCCGCCAAGGCCGACGACCGCAATCGGATCCAGTTCCGATTTGATCCCGGGCCAGAGGCTCGCCACCTGTGCCGCGTCATAGCGGGTTTCGTAGTTCTTATAGTTCAGCGTAACGCCAAGTTCCTTGCCCCGGGTTTCATTCCACCAGGTGAACACAGCCTCGCGTCCGCCCGCCAGAATGGGCATGATGTCAGCATAGGGGCCGGAAAAGTCCGACAGCAGGGCGAGATTATAGGTTGTCTCCGCCTGCGCTTTCAAAGGCATAGTTGCCGCAACAGCTATGGCACACGCTGCCAGCAGGCCGCGGAGGCCTTGTTTCGTTTGGTAAGTCATATTTTTCCTCCCAGGTTAAGAGCCGCTCTATTTTTTCAGTAGGGAAACGGCCAGATACGATAAGATGATTTCATTATGTTCCAGCGGTGCATCAGCCCCTTGGGTTCGAGGATCATGAACAATGCGATCACGCCGCCAAGAACGACATTCATGCCGGCGAACACGATGTCTCCGCCAAGGAATGATACCGAGTCGGCAATATTGGGGCCGACCGTCGCGATGATTTCCTGGATGATGCGGATAATGAAGACACCGACCAGGGCTCCCACGATTGATCCCATCCCGCCGACGATGATCATCGCGACAAAGAAGATCGAGTGAAACAGGGTGAACTGGTCCACCCCCACGAAGCGGATCAGATAGGCCCACAGCGCCCCGCCGACACCCGCATAGAAAGCGCCGATCAGGAAGGCATTCGCCTTGGTGGCCGCGACATTGATCCCCATGATACCTGCGGCCACGTCATCATCCCTGACCGCCACGAAGGCACGGCCAAAGCGTGACCGGACGATCCCGAATGCGCCCGCGACCATGATCGCGGTGACCGCAAAATTCATGTAGAACTGCGCAGTTTCGCCAACGAAGCGCAGCCCAAAAAGTTCTGCGGGCGGCACGGTGATACCGTTTGATCCACCCATCCAGGTTGACGGCAGGTTTAATACGGCAAAGTGGAACAGGAACTGTGCCGCAATCGTGGTCAGAGCCAGATAAAACCCCTTGATCCGCGCCGCGGTCAAACCAAAGAGAAAGCCGAATAGCGCAGCCGAGAGGCCGGCCAGAGGAATCGTCAATAAGAATGTAAGGCCGGTCTTCGAGGCAAGTATCGAGGCCGTATAGGCCCCGACCCCCATGAAAGCCGCCTGACCCAGGTTAATCTGGCCCGCATAGCCGGTGCAGATCTGAAGCCCTACGGCAATGACGGCGCTGATCATCATCATGTTCAGGATAGCGATGATACGCCCGCTTACCAGATAAGGCGCTAACAACAGCAGAGCCATGAACAAGACGAGGGCAAGCACCTGCCAGCGCGTTCGGATAATACGTCTGTCACTGCGATAGCTTGTCGGGAAAATACCGGAGGGATCCATGGATTACACCCGCTCGATTGTGCGCCAGCCGAACAGGCCGGTCGGCCGGATCAGCAGAATGGCAAGCATGATGATGTATGGCACGACACTGCCAAGTGAGCCGCCAATCAGCGGGTCAAGATAGTTGGTGGTCAGGCTCTGGGCGATTCCGATGATTATTCCTGCCAGAATAAGCCCGCCGATGGATTCCAACCCGGCAAACAGCGCCACCGGCAGGGCCGCGAACCCGATATCCGAGGCCAGGAAGGTCAGCGATTTGCCGCTGAGAAAGATCATTGCACCGATCGTGGACAGGATTGCCCCAAGCACCCAGGCAAAGGCAATCGAGCCCTTCACTGAAATCCCCATCGAAGATGCCACGACGTGATCTTCTGCCACTGCGGTCATCCGCAGACCCGACCGGGTCCGGTTGAAGAACCACGACAGCCCGACGGCGGCGACAATGGTGATGATCCCACCCATAAGGAGGTTCATCGGGATCAACATATCACCGAGGAACAACGGTTTCAGCGGGAAAATGATCGGGAAGGGCCGCACGGCGGGACCGAACACAAGTAGCACCAGCCCGCGCAACAGGATCAGCAGGCCGACAGTGACCATGACCATCGAAAAAACCGATTCACCGATCAGCTTTGTCAGAAAAATCCGTTCGATTGCGTAGCCGACCAAGCCAGCCAGAACCAGCGAAAGCGGTATCGACAACCAAAGGCTAAGCCCCGCTTGCATCGTTGTGAACCAGACGATGAACCCGCCGATGATCACAAGTTCGCCCTGCGCGAAGTTGAATACCTTGCTGGCGCGGTAAATCACGACAAAGCCCATGGCCACCAGCGAATATAGTAGGCCGATCAAAGCCCCGGTTATAATGTCATTGATGAAATAAACCATCTTCGCCGACCTCCCTTAGGTTTTGGACTGCCGCTTGGCAGCCTTCGATGCGTTTTCGACATCTGATACGCGAACCGTGGCCTTGAGAACGCCTTGACGGCCATTCTGATAGGTCACGGCGATTTCAAGATCGGTCTTGTCACCGCCGCCATAGATCGCTTCGACAAGGTTTGCATATCGTTCCTCCAAAAAGGCCCGCCGGAGTTTCCGGCTGCGGGTCAACTCGCCTTCATCCGGGTCGAGCTCTTTAGGGAAATTCGCAAACCGCGCGATGCGCGAGCCTTCGGGTAGAAGGCCATTGATGCGCGCCACTTCGCCTTTGATAAGCTCCAGAATTTCGGGTTTTTGCGACAGATCGGTGTATGTCGAGAAGCTGATCTTGTTCTCTTCCGCCCAACGACCCAGAACTTCCATATCGATATTGATAAGCGCGCTGACGAAGTCACGGCTTTCGTCGCCCAGGGTCATGAGATCCTTGATGAAGGGGCTGTAGCGCAACCGCGTTTCGATGAACTGCGGCGGATAGCTGTGCCCGTTTGCCAGGCGGCGCATGTCCTTGACACGATCAAAGAACAAAAGCTCGCCGTCGTCGGTCATGGACACCGCGTCACCGGTCTTGTACCAACCGTCTTCGGTCAGCTCCTCTGCGGTCTTTTCGGGCTTGCCGTGATAGCCGCCGAAGCCCGATCCGCCCCGCACCTGAAGCTCGCTTTCGTCCGAGACTCTGTAGTCCAGCGGTTCGCCGTAGTTCGTGTTGCTTTGCATCCAGCTGCCGCTGGTTTCCAGCTGATAGCTTTCGCCGACATGCGCAGTCAGAAGGCCGATTTCGGTCGCGCCATAGACGTTGCGCAGTTTGACGCCCATTGCGTGGAACATGCGAAAGACGTCAGGTGCCATCAGGGCGCCGCCGCTCATTGCGTTTTTGGCCTTACCAAGGCCAAGATTGTCGCGCAGGTGATGCAGCACCAGCGCCTCGGCAAAGGGAAGCTGCAGGCGTGCGGCAAGGCTGGGGCTGCGCCCTTCCAGCCGCTCGACATAAACGTTGCGGCCGACTTTCATACCCCAATTGTACATCGCATTGCGGAACTTGCCCGCACCCAACATCCGGGCCTGGACGATAGAGGCGAGGTTCTCCCACTGGCGCGGGCTGAACACCAGCGCGTCAACCGCCAGTTCGCGAATGTTGGTCAGCACGTCTTCGGGGCCTTCGGGGAAATTGACGACCATGGGCGCGATCAAACCGATCGACAGGCCGAAAATCTGTTCCGTGACCCAGGCGGGGGAAATGTAGGTCAGGTATTCCGTGCCTGGCGCGATTTCGATTGCCCCCATCACCCGCGAGCAGTTGTCGAACAGGTAACGATGGCTGATGACAACGCCCTTGGGTTTTCCCGTGGTCCCGGAGGTATAGGACAGCAAGGCGGTATCGTCCGCCCGCCCGCGTTTGACGTGTTCTTCAAATCTGGCAGGCTCTTTGGCGTGGATCTGACGTCCAGCCGCGCTCACACTTTCAAAGGAATGCAACAGGGGATGATCATAGCCCCAGAGGCCGGAATCATCCCAGTAAACGATCGCCAGGGCACCCGGGTATTTGCCCGCGATCTCGATGCATTTATCGACTTGCTCCTGATCCTGCGCCAGAAAAATCCGCGTTTGCGAGTCTTCGGCCAGATACAGAATCTCTTCGGCGTTCTGATCCGGATAGACGGACAGGACTTTGCCGCCCAATGACTGGACGGCGTATTCAGCCCAGAAATGTTCGGGTTCGTTTTCGCCGATCATCATGACGGAATCGCCCGCCGACAGGCCCAGGTTCTCCAGCCCGAGAGCCAGGGCACGAACCCTGTCAAGCACATCGGCCCAGGTGAATTCACGCCAGATACCAAGGCGCTTGTGGCGTTCGGCGAGGTCGTTCGGCGAGGAGATTGCACGCGCGAGCAACACCTGTGGCAGGGTTTCGCTATGTGTCACTGCCGGGTCTGAATAGACCATTGCTGTTCTTTGTTTGACCATCCCGCTACCCCAGATATGCCTTGATCACAGCCGGGTCCTTCTGGATTTCTTCCGGGGTGCCTTCGGCGATCACCCGCCCGAAATCCAACACCACAATCCGGTCGGCAAGGTCCATAACCACGCCCATGTCGTGCTCGACCAGAACCACCGGAATCTTGCGCGCTTCCCGCACATCGAGAATGAAGCGCGCGAGGTCTTCTTTCTCTTCCGAGTTCATACCGGCCATCGGTTCATCCATCAGCAGGATCGACGGTTCCTGCGCCAATGCACGGCCCAGATCGACACGTTTGCGCAGCCCGTACCCCAACGTGCCCACGGGCCGGTTGCGGATTGCCTCGATCTCCAGAAAGTCGATGATCTCTTCAGCGGCTTCGCGATGTTCCGATTCCTCGCGCATCACGGGACCGAATTGGAAAAAGGCCTGGATCACATTCGATTTCATCAGCATGTGACGGCCGATCATGATGTTTTCCACCACGGTCTGCCCGGCAAAAAGATGGGTGCCCTGAAACGTCCGCGCCAAACCGCGCCGGGCGATCTGGTCAACACGCAGGCCGGTCACGTCCTGACCAGACAATTCGACACGGCCTTTCTGCGGACGGTAGAAGCCCGCAGTAACGTTCAGAAGTGATGTTTTTCCGGCACCGTTCGGGCCGATGATCGCAAGCAATTCATCGTCGTTTACAGAGATGCTCACATCGTCGAGCGCCGTCACACCGCCAAATTTCAAAGTTGCACCACGCACCGCAAGCGGCGCTGAGACGATCCCGCCATTCGTAGTCATGATGCAGCCCGTGTCTTTTCCCGACACGTCATGGAGTCGCGCACAGCCCTACCGTAGGGTTGTCCGTTGAGAACGAGTTTTCCTCGCATCGTTTCTCCTCCCACCTCTTTGTTCAGAGGTTTGCCTGGGCTGTTTACCAAGTTTCCCCGCACAATCTAACAGATGTTAGAAAATTTAGTCAACAACTGAATTCGCTACCGAAGAAAACCGATCAGACAGCCGCGTACTCTGCGGAAAAGCTTCGAAGACCTTTTTGATCCTGACACCAGACTGTCCCGGAGGCACCGGTCCCTTCATTGTGCAATTGCAATTCGCAGGGCAGGGTCAGCGGTGCGAGTCCGCGGAAAGAAAACCGGTGGGGCGACGTCTTCAACGCATTCGCCGCCAGGTTCAGAAGCAGCGTCGCCTGCAATGGGCCATGCACAACAAGCCCGGAATAGGCTTCGGCTTCGGTGGCGTAGACATGGTCATAGTGGATGCGATGGGCATTGAACGTCAGCGCCGAATAGCGAAACAGCAGCACAGGATCCGGAGTCAGGCTCGATCTGAGCGTGGCGGGGTCGCCCGCGCCGGGTGCGCTCTTCACCGGGCGGGGCGCGGTGATCTTACGAAAGACAATCGACTGCTGTTCCCGGATACAAAGCCGGTTGCCGCTAAAATACTCGTGTTCGATGGTCACAAAGACCAACGCTCCGCTGCGGCCCTGCTTGGCCGTTATATCCCCGATCGACGAGCGGCGGGTGAAGGTTTCACCGATCGTCAGCGGCGCGATATGTGTAA
Source organism: Pelagimonas sp. (assembly GCF_058892305.1). Classification (NCBI taxonomy): domain Bacteria; kingdom Pseudomonadati; phylum Pseudomonadota; class Alphaproteobacteria; order Rhodobacterales; family Roseobacteraceae; genus Pelagimonas; species Pelagimonas sp. The sequence continues at coordinate 99,535 of NZ_JBZXVN010000001.1, read as the reverse complement.
CATCGCCGCCGGCCCACATGCGGGCGGGCAGCGGTACCGGGGGCAGAAATCCACCCCTTGCGGCATGGCCATCTTCTGACAGGGCGGCAGCTGGCACGGTATCAAGGGCAATACACCAATGAATTCCCAGCGGAACATCACCCGCTCCGCCCCAAAGGTGCGGGCCGAATGTGGCACGGAATTTGTCGATCAGCCCCTGCGTCAGAACATCTTCACTGGTTTCGGTGCGTCCCAGCCAGGGCGCAAGCGCGTCTAGGTCGATCTCACTCATGGTCGCGAACTCAGAAGGATCGCGGCATGCCGAGGATATGCTCGCCGACATAGGACAGGATCAGGTTGGTCGAGATCGGGGCCACCTGATACAGTCGGGCCTCGCGGAACTTGCGCTCGACATCGTATTCCCGCGCGAAACCGAAGCCGCCATGGGTCTGGATGCAGGCATTGGCCGCTTCCCAGCTGGCTTCCGAAGCCAGCAGCTTGGCCATATTCGCCTGCGCCCCACAATCCAGCCCGGCATCGAAACGTCTGCAGGCCTCAAAGCGCATCAGATTGGCGGCCTCGATGTTCACATAGGACCTGGCGATGGGGAATTGCACGCCCTGGTTCTGGCCTATAGGACGGTCAAAGACCACGCGGTCGCCGGCATAGGCGCGGGCCTTGTCAACGAACCAGTATCCATCACCGATACATTCCGCTGCAATCAGGGTCCGTTCGGCGTTCAGCCCGTCAAGAATATGGTAAAACCCGCGCCCTTCGGTCCCGATCAGGTTTTCAGCGGGGATTTCCAGGTTGTCGAAAAACACTTCATTGGTTTCGTGGCCGGGCATATTGGCGATGGGGCGGACCTCCATGCCGTTGCCGATTGCCTCTTTCAGATCGACCATAAAGATCGACAGGCCCTGCGACTTTTTCTTGACCTCGTTCAGAGGCGTGGTGCGTGCCAGAAGGATCATCAGGTCAGAATGCTGGATGCGGCTGATCCAGACCTTCTGGCCATTGATCTCATACCGGTCACCCTTCTTGACCGCGGTGGTCTTCAGTTTGGTGGTGTCAGTTCCGGTTGTCGGTTCGGTCACGGCCATGGATTGTAGGCGCAACTCGCCGCTGGCAATACTGGGCAGGTATTTCTGCTTTTGCGCGTCCGACCCGTGCCGCAGCAGCGTGCCCATATTATACATCTGCCCGTGGCAATGACCCGCGTTGCCACCGCAGCGGTTCACCTCTTCCATGATGATCGAGGCTTCCGTCAAGCCCAGTCCCGAGCCACCGTATTCCTCGGGGATCATCGCCGCGAGCCAGCCCTCGCGGGTCAGCGCATCGACGAATTCCTCGGGGTAGGTTTCGTTTTCGCCGAACTTGCGATGATATTCTGGCGGAAACTGCGCGCAAAGTGCGCGCAAGGCGTCGCGCAGATCGGTGTGAGTGTCTGGGGCTGACGTCTGCATTGGTTACTTCGCTCCCGGTCCCGACGTTTCAAGAATTTCCTGTTCGGCGCGCTGCCACAGCTCATAGGAAATCGGGTTTTCGCTCTCTTCGAGGATATGACCGACCAGACCGATGGCACGCGCCATGACGCCAAAGCCGCGCACGATCTTCCAGGGGAAGCCGAATTCACAGCAGATTGCACCGATCGCACCAGTGGCGTTGATCGGCAGCATCTTGCCCGATTTTTCTTCGGCGACGGCCTGAATTTTCTGGATCAACGCGATGTATTCACCGGATTTTCCGTTTTCGGCGGCGATCTGGAACAGGCGCGGCGTGCGCGGATCGACGGGCTTGTGCACCGGATGGCCAAGCCCCGGCACGATGGCCTTGCGGGCGCGGAATTTTTCAACTGTTTCGACGGCAAGCGCATCCAGATCGACACCGGTGCCCAACTTGTCCTGCGGCAGCGCCTCGTAAAGCATTTTCGAGGAACCCTCCATCGAACCGACAAAGACGGTGCCAAGCCCACACAGCCCGGCCGCAACGGCCGCCTGAAGCGATTCCGGCGCACCCATGTAAGTCATCCGCGCCGCCAGAGCCGAAGGCGTGATGCCATGTTCGACAAGGGTAATGACGACGGCGTTGAACACCCGGCTTTCCTCGGGCGTGGCTTTCCGTCCCGTCAACTGCAGGAACGCCAGATCGCCGAGGTTCATGTGCCCGAGGATCTCGTTCGGCAGGTCGAGGCCACGCACGCTGATCTTGTCAGAGGTGCTCCAGGCAATATCGGAGCTGATTTTTTCTTTGCGTTTTTTCATTAGACCGGATCCCATGAAAAGACATCCGCCGAAACTTCGAGCGGCGTGAACTGTGATTTGAGCGCGGGAATGGCGCGCTCGGCGATTTCATCGGCGGTCCAGCCATCACCGGAATGGACCGACCGCACGGGGCGGGGCTGATTGAAAAGGAAGATCTCGTTTTTGCGAACCGCAAAGATTTGACCGGAAACGTCAGCCGCGCGGTCGCTCATCAGAAAACAGGCCATTGGCGCGACCTTGGCCGGTGTCATTTCCTTGATCTTCTCGACACGCGCCACCTGTTCCGGGGTGTCTGTCTTGATAGACGAGATCATCCGGCTCCAGGCGAAGGGCGCGATGCAGTTCGAACGCACGTTCCAACGTTTCAGGTCGAGCGCGACCGATTTCGAGAAGGCCGCGATGCCCAGCTTTGCGGCCGAATAGTTCGCCTGCGCCAGATTGCCGATCAGCCCCGAGGTCGAGGTCATGTGCACCAAAGCACCGCCCTCCTGTTCGCGGAAATAATCGGCCGCCGCGCGGCTGGTATTGAAGGCGCCGTACAGGTGGACCTTCACCACCGCGTCGAAATCCTCGTATGTCATCTTGTGGAAGAACCCGTCACGCAGGATGCCGGCGTTGTTCACCACCGCGTCGATGCGGCCGAATTCCTTGACACCGGCCTCGATCATCGCGCGGGCGGCGTCGGGGTCGGTGACGTTGCCGCCATCGGCAATGGCGTCGCCCCCGGCGGCCTTGATTTCTTCAACGACTTTCTGCGCCGCAGTTTCCGTCTGTCCGGTGCCCTTCAGTGACGCGCCCAGATCATTGACCACAACGGCAGCGCCTTCGGAGGCTGCCATCAAGGCGATGTCACACCCGATCCCGCCCCCGGCCCCGGTGACCAGAACAACCTTTCCATCAAGTGCCTTTGACATTCTCATCTCCCTCAGCTTGCCTTGCGATATTTGTCCAGGCCGCCGGTATGCATGACCCGGCCCATGAGCGGTACGCCGATGATCTCTTCCGCCTTGGCCGCCGCTGCGATCAGCTTGTCCAGATCAATGCCGGTTTCGATGCCGAGCTCGTGACACAGGAACACCGCATCCTCAGTGCAGACATTTCCTGCGGCGCGGGCGTGGCCGTGGCCCGCGAAAGGACAACCGCCAAGACCGGCGACCGAGCTTTCGAACATGTCCACACCCATCGACAGGGCGGCATGGAGATTGGCGATCCCAAGCCCCCGCGTGTCGTGGATATGCATACCGATGCGCGCCTCGGGCGCCATTTCGCGCAGGGCGTCGATCATGCGTTTGACCGCCTCGGGGTTTCCCCAGCCCATGGTGTCGGCGATCACAAGGATTGGCACGGGGATGTCCTCTTCTTCGCAAAGCTGAAGAATGAAGCGGAAATCGTCCAGAATGCGTTCTTGCGGGATGGGGCCTTCGAGGTTGCAGCCGAAGGCGGTCATCACATAGGCCGCGTCGACCGTATATCCCTCTTCCTTGTAAAGACGAACCCAGTCGCGTTGTTTTTCCCGCATGTCTGCGGACGAACAATTGTTGTTCGATTGGGCAAATGCCTCGGAAGGATAGAACAGCAGGCGCGGGTCGATATCGACCTCATGCGCCGTCAGGGCCTTGCGAAACCCTTTGTCGTTCAGCCACAGCGACGTGTAATTCACGCCCGGCTTGCGCTTGATACGCTGGAACAACTCCCCGGTGTCTGCCATCTGCGGCACATATTTCGGGCTGACAAAGCTACCGACCTGAATGCGCTTCAGACCGGTTTCGCTGAGCATGTCGATCAGTTCGATCCGTTCTTCGATCGGATAGATCTTTTTTTCGATCTGAAATCCCTCACGCGGGCCTTCTTCTCGAAATTCGACGAATTTGGGAAAGTCGCTCATGTCATCACTCCTCGGATGGTAGAATCTCGGCGATGACCTGGCCGCGATCGACCATGTCCCCATTCGAGACGGAAATGTTGCTGGCGATCCCGGCTGCAGCCGCCCGGATCGAGATTTCAAGTTTCATCGATTCCATCACCGCAACCACGTCACCCTCTGCGACAGCCTGGCCTTCGGCGACCTTGATTTCGACAATCATCCCTGTCAGCGGAGAGGTCACGGCGCGATCTGCCACCGCATCACCGCCAGCAAAGGCGAGGGGCGCGGCCGGACGGAAGACCAGGCGGCCTTCGGGCGTGTCCAGTTCGATCACGCCGGCGCTCAGACGTGCTTCGATCAGGTGGACGGTGTCGCCTTCACTCAGGCGCCAGCGGCCCGGCGTGATTTCACGGGCGGACAGTGTCAGCGCTTCGCCGTTTTCCGAATGGACGGTGTATTTGGCACCCGGTTTGACAGGTCCGATGCGCAATTCCTCGGATTCATCGTCTGAATCGGTGAGCGTCACACTCGGCCCCGCTTCGATCGCATCACCGCCCAGGCCAAGCCGCCAGCCGGTAAAGGAGTCACGGTTGGTCCAGGGATTGGCATCAGTACCGCCACGCGACTTGGCCACGAAGAGAATGGCGGCTGCCGCCTTCCACAGATCGGGACGGACAAGGGGGGCTGCCTGTGTCAGTTCGTCCAGCCTGCCGTCGATCCAGCGCGTGTGAACCTGCATCCGTTCGAATTCCGGGTTCCGCACCAACGCCGTCAGGAAGGCGCGATTGGTTTGCACACCCTCAACCGCGACGTGGTCCAAGGCTGTCGCCAGCCGCGCCAAGGCGGTTTCCCGGTCGGGTGCATGCACAATCAGTTTGGCGATCATCGGATCATAGAAGGGCGTCACTGCGTCGCCTTCTTCGACACCGCTGTCGATGCGCAAACCTTCCGGCAGGCTGAGCGTGGTCAAGGTGCCGGTTGAGGGGGCGAACTGCATCGCCGGATCTTCGGCGTAAAGCCGCGCCTCGACCGCGTGGCCATTGATCGCCAGATCATCCTGCACCAGACCAAGGCCTGCGCCTTCGGCAATGCGCAGGTGCAGAGCAACCAGATCCAGGCCGGTGATCGCCTCGGTGACGGGGTGTTCCACCTGGATGCGGGGGTTCACCTCAAGAAAGAAGTAATCCTCGCCCGCGACCAGAAACTCCACCGTGCCGAGGCCGCGATAGTCAAGCGTTTCACCCAGGCGCACCGCGTCATGCGCGATCTCGTCCAGCAGCGCACGGGGCAAGCCCCAAGCCGGAGCCTCTTCGATAACCTTCTGGTGACGGCGCTGAAGCGTGCAGTCACGTTCGAACAGGTGCACCACGTGCCCCTTGCCATCACCCGCGATCTGCACTTCGACATGGCGCGCTTCTGGCAGGAAACGTTCCAGCAACAGCCCTTCGGAGCCAAAGGTGGATTTCGCCTCGCGAAGGGCGCCTTCGATGTCTTCCACAAGGGTGGCCTCATCGGTGACAAGCCGCTGGCCGCGCCCGCCACCGCCGCCGACGGCCTTGAGCAGAACGGGCAGGCCCATTGCGCGGACTTCATCGGCAATCTCTTGCGGATCGGACCACGCGCCTTCGGCACCCGAAATAACCGGGACGCCGGCGGCCACGGCAGCCTCTTTGGCGCTGGCCTTGTCGCCGAAACGGTCAAGCGTGTCCGGGGTCGGCCCCATGAAGACCATGCCGGCGGCCTCGACCGCACGGGCAAAATCAGAGTTCTCGGCCAGAAAGCCATAACCGGGATGGATCGCATCCGCGCCGACCGATTTCGCGGCGGCAATCACCGCGTCGATCTTCAGATAGCTCTCGGACGCCGGTCCGGCACCGATGCAGACTGATTGCCCGATCTCGCGGACATGTAGGGCATTGGCGTCGGCTTCGGAATGCACGCCAACAGGGGTGATACCGCTGGCCCGCGCGGTGCGCGCGATCCGGCAGGCAATTTCGCCGCGATTGGCGATTAGAAGCGTTTTGATTTTCATGATTCGCTCCTCACATCCTGAACACGCCGAAATTGGTTTCGGCCTTGGGTCTGCGCGAGGTCACATCCAGCATGAGCGCCATGACATCGCGGGTTTCACAAGGCTCGATCACGCTGTCGATCCAGAGGTTAGAGGCAAAATTGTAAGCACCTTGAAAATCCTCGTATTCCTTGCGGATGGGCGCCTTGAAGGCTTCCTCCTCTTCGGGGGTCCAGCTTTTGCCTTCGCGTTCGTTGATCTGTGCGCGGACCTGCGCCAGCACGCTGGCGGCCTGTTCCGGCCCCATGATCGCGGACCGTCCTGTTGGCCAGGCGAACATTGCGTCCGGCTGGAACGGGCGGCCCAGCATTGCCAGGTATCCCGCCCCGTAAGAGCCGCCGGTGATGATGGTAAACTTTGGCACCCGGGCCGAAGACATGGCCGTGATCATCTTGGCACCCGCCTTGGCGATGCCCATCTGTTCGACCTCGCGGCCAACCATGAAGCCGTTCACATCCGCCAGAAACAGCAGTGGAATGTCGCGCTGTACGCAGAGGTTGATGAAATGCGTCGCCTTCAACGCGGCCTCGACGAACAGCACGCCGGTATTGGCGAGAATGCCCACTTCGTGGCCGTGGATCCGGCCCCAGCCGGTCATGATCGTGTCACCATAAAGCGGCTTGAACTCGTGGAAATCGCTGTCATCCACCAGCCGTGCGACAATCTCGCGGTTGTCGGTTGGCACCTTGGGGTCGCGGCTGACGATGCCGTAGATTTCCTCGACCGGATAGGCGGGCGCGCGCGGCGTCTTGGGCGTCTTGCGGGGCAGGGGTTTTTCGCCCAGATGGCTGACGATCTCGCGGGTGATGGCCAGCGCGTGGGCGTCATCCTCGGCAAGATGGTCGGTCACACCCGACACGGACGAGTGCATCTTGCCGCCGCCAAGTTCTTCGGCATCCACCTTTTCGCCGGTGGCAGCAAAGGTCAGTTCCGGTCCGCCCAGATACATAAAGCCCTGACCGCGCACGATCACCACCTCGTCGCAGAGCGCCGGGATATAGGCACCACCCGCAGTGCAGGGGCCCATGACCACCGCGATCTGCGGCACACCGTCACCGGACATGCCGATCTGCTGGTGAAAGATCGATCCGAACTGCCCCTCATCGGGGAAAATGTTCTCCTGATCCGGCAGAAACGCGCCGCCGGAATCGACCAGCGTGATCACCGGAAGGCGGTTCTTCCACGCGATCTTCTGGGCGCGCACGTGCTTGCGGCAGGTCATGCCGAAATAGGTGCCGCCCTTCACGGTGGCATCATTGGCGATGATCATGCACTGGCGGCCCTCGATCACGCCGATGCCAGTGATGATGCCCGCCCCCGGCGGTACACCATCATATTTGTTCAGCCCGGCAAGCTCCCCGACTTCCAGAAAGGGGGTGCCCGGATCGATCAGCCGTTCGACGCGTTCGCGCGGCAGGATCTTGCCTTTCGACACGTGCCGTTCGCGGGCCTTTTCAGGGCCACCGACACGTTGTTGCAAGCGAAGGGCATGCAGCTCGCCGACTTTGTCGCGATACTGTGTATCGTTTTGCCGGAAGTCATCTGACCCGGTATCGAGCAGGGATATCATTTTTGTCATGGCAGGTCGGGATATTCTCTCAGAACAAAGGCAACCTTGGCGGCGCCGGGTTTTTCAAAAGTGTCGGGCGCGACCAGGTGAACGTCGGCCTTGAAGACCAGGGCATCGCGCAGGCGCTGTTCGATTTTCTTCTTGAGGGCAGCATCGTCCGCGGTATCGCGGTCGGGTCCGCGTTCGACGATCACTTTCAGCGCGCCCTGCGTGGTATGACCTTCGAAATCGGCCACGATGCGCATGACGCCGTTAGTGTCCGGCACCATCTCGGTGATCACGCTGTTGATGGCCGACGGGAACACATTGGCCCCGCGCACGATCAGCATGTCGTCGGTCCGGCCGGTGCAGCGGATCTTGGGTCCGGTACGCCCGCAGGAACATTCGGTGTCGATCACCTCGATATAGTCGCCGGACCGGAAACGCACCACCGGGCTCGCCTGACGGCCAATCGCGGTATAGATCATCTCGCCCTCGGCGCCTTTTTTCCAAGGGATGATGTCGCCGCTCTCGGGGTCGAGCAATTCAGTGATGATATAGTCCATGTTGACCATGTGCATCCCCGACTGGGCATCGCATTCGGCCCAGTAGGTCACACCCAGATCGGTGCCACCCAGCATTTCGGTGCATTTCGCACCCCAGGCCGCTTCGATCTTGGCGCGAATTGCCGGGATGCCACCACCGGGCTCTCCTCCGACGATCACCTGTTCCACTCCCAGCTCACTGGCCTTGCATCCCAGCACCTCTGGCGCGTTTTCCGCCAGGTGCAGCACGAAGTTCGGCGCGCCGACGATGCAGCGCGGACGCGTGTCGGCGCAAGCGCGCAGCAGCCGCTCCGCACCGCCATCCGCCCCCACCGGCACATCGATTGTGCCCATGTACTGCAATCCCTGCATCACGGGGATGCCGCCGACAAAGCCCTTGGCCAGCGAAAACGCGTGCAACACCATGTCGCCGGGGCGCACGCCATTGGCAAAGAAGCAGCGCGCTGTCATCTCGTGCCACATTTTGGCGTCGGATTCGGTAAGGGCAACATATGAGGGGCTGCCGGTGGTGCCCGACGAGGCCTGCATCTGAATGATGTCGGCCATCGGCGCGGCGCGGTGTTTGCCAAACGGCGGCTCGGCGGCCAGGCTTTCGCGGATCTCGGTCTTGTAAGTATAGGGCAGCTTTTGCAGGTCTTCGATGGTGCGAATATCGTCGAACTCCACGCCCGCTTCGGCTAACTTTTCCTGATAGAAGGTCGAGTTCGTCTTGAGATAGGCCATCTGCGCACGCAGTCGCTCTTCCTGAATGCGGCGCACTTCGTCAAGCGGCGTGCCCTCGATTTCGTGCCAGAAACGATCGTTTACCTTATCGGCGGCATCCTCCCGCCGGAAGCGCATTCCAAATTGCATATTGTCCTCCGTTCCGGACCGGGCGATCAATAGGACCGCGGCAGACCCATGACCTTTTCGCCGATGAAGCTGAGGCACAGCTCGCGGTTCACGGGTGCCGTACGCAACAGGCGCACCAGCGGATACATCTCGTAAAGTCCCGTATCCTCGGTGAAACCCGATCCGCCATGCGCCTGCAGCGCGGCGTCCACCGCTTCGATCCCAGCTTCGGCGGCGGCATACTTGGCCATATTCGACGAGGCCCCCGCGGGCAGCTTGTTGTCGAATTCCCAGGCCGCGCGACGGGTCATCAGGCTGGCCATCTCGACCGCTGTGTGCGCCTTGGCCATCGGGTGCTGCACGCCCTGGTGTGCACCGATGGGTTGGCCGAAAACATTGCGCTCGGAGGCATAGGCCACGCCCTTGTTCAGCGCGAAGCGGCCGATGCCGCAGCACAAAGCGGCCAGGATGATGCGTTCGGGGTTGAGACTGTCGAACAGGATCGAGAACCCTTCGTCCACCTCGCCGACCACATCCTCGGGGCCCAGATCCACCTCGTCGAAAAACAAGGTCCACTGTTCTTCGGGCAGGGGGATCGAGATCTTCACCCGCTGCTTGTCGACGCCTTTTTTCTTCAGATCTACGGCGAACAGGGTAAAGCCGTCGGTCTTGCGGCTGACTTCTGTGTGCGGCTTGGTGCGCGCCACCACCAGACAATAGTCCGACACCTCGGCGCCGGTGATAAAGGTCTTTTCGCCCGACAGGCTGAACCGGTTGCCCCGACGCTTAGCCAGCGTGGTGGCCTTCATCGTGTTCGACCCGGCACCCGGTTCGGTGATCGCGAAACAGAACTGGATATCACCGCGGCAGGCAGCCGGCAGCAGCTCCTTCTTGTGGAATTCGCTCCCGTGGCTGGCGATATGGGCCAGCGACATGGTCGGCCCGACCACCATCATCAGAAGCGGTATGCCGTGATTGGCGGTGCCCTCCATGAACAACGCCATTTCGGTCATGCCAAGGCCGGCGCCGCCGTATTCCTCGGGCACCATGATGCCCAGAAAACCATCGTCAGCAATCTGTTTGAACATCTCGTGCGGGAACTCATGCCTGCGGGCGTGGTCGAGCCAATACGCATTGTCGTATTTCTGCGCCAACTGACCGCCGTATTCGTAAATCTGGCGCTGTTCGTCGTTCAAAGTGAATTCCATGTTTCGTCCTCAGGCCTTGAATTCAGGGGTGCGCCGGTTCTCGAACGCGTCGAGCCCTTCGGCGACGTCATCACTGGGCAGCGCGCGCACGGCGGCGTCACGTTCCAGCCGCATTTGCTGGTCGATGCCCAGGTCCGTGCCTTCCCGCGCCAGCCGCTTCATCTCGGCGATACCGGGACGCGAGCGGGTGGTGATTTTCTGACAGTATTCCAACGCGGCCTGATGCAGATCCGCATCCGGCACGATATAGTTGACCAGACCGGCCTCTTTGGCCGCGCCCGCCGCAAGCCAGCGGGCTGAGAACATCAGGTCGAGCGCCCGGCGCTGCCCCATCAACCGCGTTAGCCGCTGCGAGCCGCCCCAACCGGGAATCAGTCCGAATTGTGCATGCTGATCGCCAAACTGAGCGGTTTCGGCGGCGAAACACACATCGCAAGCCAACATCAGTTCGATCCCGCCGGCCAGACACAACCCCTGCACTGCCACCACGACAGGGAGGGAGGAGGTTTCGAGCGCACGCAGGTTTTCCATGCCAAAGGCGATGAAGTGATCCAGCGCGGCGGGATCGTTCAATTTACCTTTCACTTCCACCAGATCGGCACCGGTGCAAAAGTTCTTGCCCTGTGCCCGGATGAGGATCGCCCGGATATCCGGGTTCGCCTCGAATTCCGAACGCGCGGCAGATATGCGCTCATGCACGTCAAGTGACAGGCAATTGAATTTCTCGGGGCGGGCCAGCTCGATGATGCCGGTGTTGCCCTCGGTCGTGACGATAATGGGATTGCTCATTTCTGAGCTCCCGTCGCCTTCTTGTCATATTGCAGCGCCATCCGTCCGACCTTCTCGCGGGCAATCACCAGCTTCTGGATCTGCGCGGTGCCGTCACCGATCTGCAGACCAAGCACATCGTTATAGCGCTGGTGGTGAGGCAGGTCGGTGGTATAGCCGTAATGTCCGTGCAGGATCAGGCACTGGTGCAGGATCTCGCAGGCGGTTTTGGGCAGGTACCATTTGCACATGGCCGCCTCGGACGTATGCGGCAGACCACGGTCGCGCAGGTCCAGCGTGTAATAGCAAAGCTGGCGCATCATGGTCAGTTGAGTTTCGGCTTCGGCCAGCGGGAAACTGACGCCCTGATACTGCACAATCGGCGCACCAAAGGCTTCGCGTTCCTGGACATAGGCCCAGGTTTCATCCACCGACGCTTGCGCGGCACCCAGGCACTCCAGCCCGATCAGTGCGCGCGAATAATCAAACCCGGCCATGATCGTTCCGAAGGCGCGATCCTGTTCGGCCATCATGTTTTCGGCCGGCACGAAGACGTCGTCAAAGAACACCGACCCACGCCCGACGGGCTTGGTGCCGATGTCGTCAAAATGCGTGCGCTTGATGCCGTCCTGGTTCAGATCGACAAAAAAGGCGCTGACCCCGCGTGAGCCACCGTTAGGATCGCCGGTGCGGGCAAAGACGACCGCCGCATCGGCCTGACTGGCAAAACTCATGGATGTCTTTTCACCGTTCAGCCGCCAACCGTTTCCGGATTTCTCGGCCTTCAGAATCAGGTTCGCCGCGTCCGATCCGCCGCGCGGCTCTGTCAGACCCAGACCAATGACGGCATCACCCGAAACAACCTTGGGCACCCATTTCGCCGCGATGTCGCGGGAGGCATGCTTGGCAACCATTCCGCCCATGAGAGAGCCGAGAAGCTGCACGTAACTTGCGTTGAAATCAGCATAGGCGATCTCTTCGACGATCAGCCCTGACGCGACAGAGCTTTCACCCAGTCCGCCGAATTCTTCCGGCAGATCGGCCCCGATCAGACCGAGTGCGCCCATCTCCTTGATCAGCGCACGATCAAAGGTATGGCCGCTTGCGCGCTCCTGATATGTGGGCGCAAGCTTTTCAGTTGCGAAGCGCTTCGCGGTTTCGCGAAAAGCCTTCTGATCGTCTGTTGGCTGGAAATGCATCGGTGCTCCTCCCAATGACCGAAATTTATCTTTCCAAAAATCTAACATTTGTTAGAATACAGATCAAGCATAGTTTTGAGGAGGATGCCCACAATGGAAAATAAGCCAACGGAGAGCTTCGGGACCATGCTCTCGCCGATCCGCGCAGGCCAGCATACATTGCGAAACCGTGTCATCATGGGGTCGATGCACACGCGGTTGGAAACCGAGCCTGACGGCATAGCCAAACAGATCGCCTTTTATTCTGAGCGGGCGCGGGGGGAGGCGGCGATTCTGGTCACCGGCGGGTTTTCCCCCAATGCCGAGGGCATATTCGATCCCGAAGGTCCGCGAATCGACGACCCGGAAGAGGCGCGCAGCCTGCGCCCGATCTGCGAGGCGGTGCAGGCCGAAGGCAGCCTGATCTGCGCGCAACTCCTCCACGCCGGGCGCTATGCAAAAATCGAAGGTTGTGTGGCCCCGTCGCCGATCCGTGCACCGATCAACCGTTTCGTCCCGCGTGAAATGTCCGATGCTGACATCCGCCGCACCATCGAGGATTTCGCCGCGGCAGCCGCCAACGCGCAGGCGGCCGGGTTCGATGGCGTCGAAATCATGGGGTCCGAGGGATACCTGATTAACGAATTCACCGTTACCCACACCAACAAGCGCGAAGACGACTGGGGCGGAAGCGCCGAGAAGCGCCATCGATTCCCGGTCGAGATCGTGCGCACGGTGCGTGAACGCTGCGGGCCCGACTTTCTGGTCATCTACCGGATTTCCGCCGCCGATCTGGTCGAGGGCGGCGCGCCCGCCGATGAAATCGCCGCACTGGCGCGCAAGATCGAGGCGGCAGGCGCGGATATTCTGAACACCGGCATCGGCTGGCACGAGGCGCGCGTGCCGACCATCGCCTATCCGGTGCCGCGCGGCGCCTGGCGCAAGGCAGCGGCCAACGTGAAAGCGGCGGTATCGATTCCGGTGGTCGCCTCGAACCGAATCAATACGCCCGAGCTTGCCGAAGACATCCTTGCCTCTGGCGATGCAGACATGATCTCGATGGCGCGCCCGTTTCTGGCCGACCCGCATTTCGTGAAAAAGGCGCGCGACGGCCGCGCGGACGAAATCAACACCTGCATCGCCTGCAACCAGGCCTGTCTGGATTTCATCTTTTCGGACCGGCCTGTCGGGTGTCTGGTCAACCCACGCGCCGGGCGTGAAACCGAATTTCGGGACACGCCAACTGACGCGCCGCAGAAAGTGGCTGTGGTTGGCGGCGGCGCGGCGGGCCTGGCCACGGCGGCCGAGGCGGCGCGGCTGGGCCACGATGTCACGCTGTTCGAAGCGCAGAACAAACTGGGCGGCCAGCTGAATCTGGCCCGCGCGGCGCCGGGCAAGGACGAATTCGACGAAACCCTGCGGTATTATGCCGGTCAGCTGAGAAAGCACGGGGCCAAACAGCGGCTGGGGCAGCGGGCCGACGTGAACGATCTTGACGGTTTCGACCATGTGGTTATCGCCACAGGGGTCACGCCGCGTATTCCCGACCTGCCGGGTATCGACCATCCCAGCGTCGCGACTTATGCGGAAATCCTGTCCGGCGACCGCGAGGCGGGCGACCGTGTCGTGGTGATGGGGGCCGGTGGCATTGGCCATGATGTGGCCGAATTCCTGGTGACCGAACCCGCCGAGGCCGCCAACACAGACGCCTTTTGCGAAACATGGGGCGTGGACCCCGAGTTTGCCACCCCGGGCGCCCTGGCTGGCGATCCATTGGCACCGAAACCGTCGCGACGCAAAGTCGTTATGCTTCAGCGCAAGACAGCAAAACCGGGCGCGGGGCTTGGAGTTTCAACAGGGTGGATTCTGCGCAACGCGCTGCGCAAACACGGGGTCGAGGCGATGGGCGGGGTGACCTATGACCGCATCGACGACGCGGGGCTGCATATCCTCACGGACGAAAGCCCAATGATCATCTCGGCCGATACGATTGTGCTATGCACCGGCCAGGAGCCGGAACGCGCCCTGGCAGAGGAGCTTGCCGCCCGCGGTGTCACGGTTACGATGATCGGCGGGGCAAAGGAGGCCGCCGAACTTGATGCTCTGCGCGCCATTGATGAAGGGGTGCGTCTGGCGCAAAGTCTCTGAACCGAAGCCCTGGCAAGGGAGGAAACCATGCTGACCGACGTCATCCGTGCAGGGCGCGCTGATCTGTATTCGATCTTTCGAACCCGCGCACAGGACTGCGCCGGGGCTTTGGCCATTGAGGACGGCAGCAAGAAACTGACCTACGGCGAATTGCTGGGGCGCGTCGATCGTCTGGCTGCCGTCTTTCTGGCAAGAGGCGTGGCACCCGGCGACAGGATCGCGATCCTGTCGCACAACCGGTCTGAATACCTGGAGGTCGAACTGGCTGCGGCGGGAATCGGCGCGATCGTCGCTTGCCTGAACTGGCGGCTTGCTCCCGATGAACTGCGGCATTGCATCGATCTGGTCGCGCCGGTTCTCGCCGTCGCCGAACCGGATCTTTCAGAAGCCTATCGGGCCGTCGCGGCGACACCCTGTCTGACCGTCGGGCCAGACCTGGACACGGCCATTGCCGGGGTCGAACCGGACCCGCGCACCGGAACCATGGTAGACGATCCAGAGGCCGGTCTGACGATCCTTTACACCTCGGGGACCACGGGCCTGCCCAAGGGGGCGCTCATCAGCCACCGCGCGCATATCGCCCGATCCATGGCTTTTGCGGCACAACTGGCGCTGGATCCCAGCGACGGGTTCATCGCCTGGGCACCGATGTTCCACATGGCGTCCACCGATCATGCGCTGGCGACAATCCTGCGGGGCGGGACCGTGGTGATGGTGGATGGTTTGCAGCCTGCGGTCATCAACGAGGCGCTGTCGCGCCACAGGATCGGCTGGTTCGTGATGATGCCGGGTGCGCTGGACGCCTTTATCGCAGACCGGCGCGCCAACCCTCTGCCGGTGAAGGGCATCAAGGTTTGCGGCGCAATGGCCGATCTGGTGCCGCCGCATCAAATCGCGGAACTGACGGGCCTTCTGGACACGCCCTATCTGAATTCCTTCGGGGCAACCGAAACCGGCCTGCCGCCGGGGACCGCCGATCTGATTGCGCCGGGTGTTACCCCGCACCGGCTTTCCAAGCGCATCAGCGCATTTTGCGAGGTTCGGCTGGTCGATCCTGACGACCGCGAAGTCCCCGATGGAACGCCGGGCGAAATGGCAGTGCGGGGCCCAACGTTGTTTTCAGGGTACTGGAACGCCGACGACACCAACGCCCGCGACTTTCGCAACGGCTTCTTCCACATGGGTGACCTTTTCCGGCGCAATGTGGACGGCACGGTCGACTTTGTGGACCGGGCCAAATACTTGATAAAGACCGGCGGCGAGAATGTCTATCCTGCGGAAATCGAGCGTGTGCTTCTATCCCACCCCGGTGTAGTCGATGCTGCGGTGGTGCGGGCATTTGACACGAAATGGGGGGAAAGCCCGGTGGCCTTTGTCGCCTGCGGCAATGACGGGCCGGATGCCGAGGCGCTGATGAATTTGTGCCGCGAAAGCCTCGCAGGCTACAAACGGCCGCGCGAGTTTCGCTTTATCGCGTTCGAGGACTTTCCCAGATCGACCAGCGGCAAGGTTCAGCGGCATGTGCTCGAAACATGGATCGGGGACGAGAAAGCCGAAACCAGTTGATACACCGGCGCACAATGGATGTGAGGTCATGAACATAACATCCCGTGAGCCCGTCCGGTGCTGATATAATATTAATGTATTCCGGTGACTTACACCGAAGATGGGAATTCCCCTGCCGATGATTGTCCGGATCATCGCGTTGGTGTAAAATAATTATCCGCTTTCTTTTTGTAACCGTCAATCCTAAGCCGTCAGCATTGCGTTTCAAACCGAGAAGGAGACCGAAAACATGACGAGTGTCGCAATTGTCTATTTCAGCGGGTATGGGCACACGGAGGTTCAAGCGAACGCCGTGGCCGAAGGGGTCAGAAGTGTTGAAGGCACCGAAGCCAAGATTCTGAAACTGCCCGAAAATGGGTAACTTGACGAAGCCGGCTGGGCGGCGCTGGATGCTGCCGACGCCATCGTCTATGGCAGTCCGACCTACATGGGCGGCCCCGCGTGGCAGTTCAAGAAGTTCGCCGATGCCAGCTCGAAGCCCTGGTTCACGCAGAACTGGAAGGACAAGATCGCCGGTGGGTTCACCACCTCGGCTACAGTCAACGGTGACAAATTCTCGACCATCCAGTATTTCATCACGCTGTCGCAACAGCATGGCCAGATCTGGTGCGGCGTCGGGCTGATGGCGCCGAATACCAAGGCCGACGGCCCGGAAAAGATGAACTGGACAGGTGGTTATTCCGGCCTTCTGGCAATCGCGCCCTCCGACAGCGCGCCCGAAGAGTTCCCGGCCGGTGGCGATCTGGACACCGCGCGCGCCTATGGCAAGCGGTTGGCCGAAGTCACACTGCGCTGGCAGGGCTGAACCAGGGCCACGGACCGGTGACCGGCCCCTGCGGCTTGGGGCGGTCGAGGCGGGAACGCAGAGTCCCGCCCGGCCGCCCGTTATCCGGCCACGCCTGTCAGCCCGACAATCGCCGTCAGGTCACTGGACGAAAGCATCCCGGTTCTGGGCAACGAAATCAGCAAATCGGCGGGCAGGGCGCCCCAGCACGTCGCTGACCGTGGTCTCGATACCGGCAAGGTAGCCCTTGGGCGCGATGGACGCCAGTTCGACCATGGCCCCGGCGACCTCGTCCTGCATTCCGCCGGCGATCATGGACGCCTTGGTATCCTCGGCCGACAGGGGCGCGCAGGTGACATTTCGCCCTGTCACCTCGGACAGAAGGGCCGCGATATCATCTCCGGTCAGCGCTTCGGGCCCGGTCAGACCAAGACCCTTGCCTGCGTAACCCGGAGCGGTCAGCGCCTCGGCGGCGACATCCGCGATGTCGCGGGCGTCGATCCAGGCAACGGGGCCGCCCAGATCATCGTAGTACACCGCATTCTTCGCAATGCTGCCGGCCTGCCAGAGCAGGTTCTGCATGAAATAGGTCGGCTGAACGAAGGTCCAGTCAAGGCCGCTTTGCTTCAAGAGTTCCTGGGTGTCGGAATGCCATTTGCCAAAGGTCAGCCCCGCCTTGGGTGACGCACCCAGCCCGGTGGCCACAACGACATGGCGCACCCCCGCGACCTTGGCCGCCTCGATCACGTTCGCCTTCCATTGGCGCATGTCCAGATGGGCAGGCGTGACCAGGTATATCTTTTCTGCCCTGTCACAGGCCCGCGCCAGCGCGGCGGGATCGGTGAAATCCGCGGCGACCGCCTCGCATCCCTTGGCCTTGAGCGTGCCAACCTTTGCCGGGTCACTGGTGACAGCGCGCACGGTAGCGCCCTTTGCCAGAAGCGTGTCGACAAGAGGCGCGCCGGTGGTGCCCGTGGCTCCGAATACAGTGATCATGGCTTTTCCTTTTGCAGGTCTGCGATGGGTTGAATGGTTTCAGGGTTGCTGATCGACGACAGATCGCCTGGATCTTCGCCGAGGAAGGCGGCGCGCACGACCCGGCGCATGGTTTTCATACTACGCGTCTTTGGCAGCGCCTCGACAAAGTGGATCTCGCGCGGGCGGAAGGGTTTCGAGACGATCTCTCCGACCCGATCCTTGAGCCGGTCCACGAGGTCCGCGTCCAGCGACACATCCGGTGCCGCCACGCAGACGCAGACGACGGCCACACCCTTGATGTCGTCAGGTGCCGCGATGGCGGCGGCATCCACCACCTCTCCGCTCTCGGTCAGGGCCGCCTCGATCTCGGGCGGGCCGATCCGTTTACCGGCGATGTTCAGCGTGTCGTCAGACCGGCCCAGGATAAACCATGTCCCGTCCGGATCGTAGCGCACCCAGTCGCCGTGCCGCCAGAGGCCGGGGAAGGTGGACCAGTAGGTTTCAAGGTAGCGATCGCGGTCGCCCCAAATGGCCGGGGTCAGCCCCAGAGGCGGCTGGGTAACGACCAGTTCGCCCACCTCGCCCGGCGCGGCTTCGCTGCCGTCCTCGCGCAGCACTTTCGCGCCGACCCCCAGGGCCTGGGCGGAAAATCCGCCGGGCTTGATTTCGTGCAGCACGGTCGATGTCAGAATAGCACCGAACAACTCGGTCCCGCCCGAGATGTTCAGCGGCACCGCGCGGCGGCGGCAGATATGATCCAGTTGCCAGCGCCAGGCGTCCTCGGTCCAGGGTTCCCCGGTCGAGGCGACAATGCGCAGGGGCGACAGGTCGTAGTCTGTCAGCGGCTCGAGCTCCTGCGTCATGAACTGCCGTACCAGGGTTGGCGCCACGCCGAGATGCGTGACCTTCATCTCGGACGCAAGGCGCAAAAGTCTGAACGAATCGCCGGGCATCGATGGTGCGCCTTCAGCAAGCACCAGCGTTGAACCCGACAGCAGCACCGACAAAAGGGTGAGCGGTCCCATGACCCATCCCATGTCGGTCATCCACAGGTGCCGGTCATCCTGTTTCATGTCGAGACAAAGCAGGAAATCAGCCGTGGCCTTGGCCTGCACCCCCAAATGGGTATGCACGACGCCTTTGGGCCGCCCGGTGGTGCCCGATGTATAGGCGATAAGGAAGGGATCTTCGGCCTTGACGGGAACAGCGGCGAAATCCGGACTGGCGGGGCCCACGGTTTCGGTCCAGTCGAGATCGCGGGTCGGATCGGCCACCGCGCCGCCGAACCGTCGCAGGCTGACCACGGTGTGCACCGAAGGCACCTCGGTCAGGGCTTCGGCAAGCGCCGCCTCCATCCAGACCGGCTTGCCTCGCCGGGGTGTGGCATCCGCTGTCAGCACCGCTACGGCACCGGCATCGTTCAGGCGCGATACGATGGCATGGGGCGCAAAGCCGGAAAACAGCGGCACCGCGACCGCGCCCAGTCGGGCAATACCCAGCAGCGCGGCCTCGATTTCGGGGATCATCGGCATATAAATGCCCACCGCCTGACCGGGCTTTACGCCGCGCGCGTCAAGGGCCGAGGCGGCGCGGGCGGCTTCGGCGGCAAGTTGGGAATAGGTCCAGCGGCGGCGGCTTCCGTCTTCGCCGATCCAGTCGATCGCGACTTTTTCGCCCAGGCCATCGGCAATTCGGGCGTCAAGACAGGTTTCCGTCAGATTCAAAGTGCCTCCGACGGCCCATCTGACCGATTCTGAACCTTCGGAGATGTCCCGCAATCGTGTGTAGGGTCGCGCGATCCGAATGCCGACGTGGTCGATGATCCGGCCCCAGAACCAGTCCGGGTCCTCATTGGTGCGGCGGGCGAGATCTTCGTAACTGTCAATGCCCCAGTCCTTCAGAAAAGCGGTCAGCGTGCTTGAACGCTGAATGTCAGAGTCTGGCTGAAACATTCATCACCTTTCTTCAAAAAAAGACCGCACAGTGAGCGCGGCCAGTCGGGGAGGTAAAATATCTTGTCACGGCTTGGTCGCAGCGCCATGTAACAGGCGCTGCGACCAGCGGTTAACCGTGCATGGACAAGCCGCCCGAAACCGATATCACCTGGCCGGTGATGAATCCGGCGTCATCCGACGACAGGAAGCAGATGATGCCAGGGTAATCTGTCGGCTGCGCCAGGCGCTTCATCGGAATTGCCCGCTTGAGACCTTCGGCAATTTTTTCACCAGCTTCGCCCTGGGCAACCTGTGCGAACAGCGGCGTATCGGTCGGGCCGGGGGCGACGGCGTTCAATTGAATACCTTTGCGTGCAAGTTCGCGCGCTACAGTCTTGGTGAACGATATGATGCCGCCCTTGCAGGCCGAATAGACAGCCTCGCCCGATGACCCGACGCGACCAGCGTCGGACGCGATATTGACAACGCGGCCACCACCGTTCTTCACCATGCCCGGAAGCACCGCGTGGTGCATGTTCAGCGGACCGTATAGATTGATGTCGATGACCTTTTTCCAGAGATCGACATCTGTATCGAGGAACGGTTTAATCACGTCCCAGCCGGCGTTGTTCACCAGCGCATCGATCGGGCCTCCGGCCTCGAATTCGGCCACCGCCTTGTCGACCTGGGCGCGGTCGGTGATATCTACCTTGAAGGCCTGCGCCTTTCCGCCAGCCTCGGTGATCAGTCGGACAGTTTCTTCCGCCCCATCCTTGTTCAGATCGAAAACGGCGACTTCGGCACCTTCTTCGCCGAACCGTCCGCAAACCGCGCGACCAATGCCGCTGCCGCCGCCGGTCACGATGACCCGTTTCCCACTCAACCCTCGCATAAGGAGGTCCTCCTTCTCCAATAGACCTTCGTAGAGAACTTGATTCGGTACGTTCTCCTTCATATTCTAACATTTGTTAGAATTATTGCAATGGACAGCCTCACCACCGGCAAGTATCGACATGGAATGGTACAGATGACAGACGCAGCCAAGAGAGCAGACGATGATCTGAGCGAGTCGGAGAGAACCCGCGAAGCGATCCTTTCGGCGGCCGCTCGACTTTTTCGGTATGAAGGTTATCACGCGACGACGATGCGCGATATCGCGCAGGAAGCGGGCGTTGAGGCCGGCAGCATATACTACCATTTTCAATCCAAGGATCAGATTCTCACCGAGGTTCTGGAACTTGGTGTGCGTCAGCTCTACGAAACGGTCAGTCAAATCGTTCGGGTTGCAAAGAAGAATCCGGAGGATTTCCGCAGGACTTTCGCATTGCTGATCGAAACCCACCTGACCTACCTGTTGACTGAGAGCGATTTCACCTCGGCCAATATCCGGAACTATCCGATGTTGTCGGATGAAACACGCGCTCCCCACCGTGATCTGCGTGCCTCTTATGCAGCAGCCTGGGGCAATTTCCTGAAAGAAGCAAAACGTAACGGTCACCTTCGAAGAGACATATCCATTACTGTGATCCGCCAGTTCATCCTGAGTGCCATGAACTGGACCGTGGAATGGTACGATGTCGAAAAGTATCCGGTGCACATCCTCGCTGAACGTATGAGCAAGCTGATACTTGACGGTATGTGTTTGGATCGCAGAGCTGAAACAGAAGGTCTGAAGCTGACCCCCGCCGCTCCCGTCAATATCCCTGATACCAACGGCAAGGCCGCGAAGACCCGCGCAGAGATCCTGCGAGTGGCGGCGCGCGTTCTGAGGGACAATGGCTACAAGGCGACAACGCTGCGGAAGATCGCTGACGAATCGGACATGAAGGCGGGTAGCGTCTACTACCATTTCAAATCCAAGGAAGCGATCGTGGACGAGGTACTCAACGAAGGGTTAAGCGATCTGCTATCCGGTGTCAGTGCAGCCGTTCAGAAGTTCGATTCCCCATGCGATCATCACACCAGAATAGCAACCGCAATCTGGACGCATCTCGATTTTCTCTTTAAGGCAAGCGAGTTCACCTCAGCGAACATCAGAAGTTATGGGATGCTGCCCAACCACTTTCGGGAAAGGCACCGAGGCATTCGCCACGACTACGGACGACTTTGGGACATGATCCTTCGCGAAGCGCAGCAAGACGGTGCCATAAGGTCGGATATCAAGATCGTTCCTTTGCGCCAGGTGATGTTGGGTGCCTTGAACTGGACGGTAGAGTGGTTCGACCCGAACAAGGCAGGAGTGGAAGGGTATCTCTCACTGCCTGAGTTCTCCGGTATGCTCATCAAGCTTCTGCTGGAAGGAATTTGCAACCGGGAAACCGCCCCGTCCACAGGACAAGGCACGACCTGAAAGCAGTCGCAGTGGTCAGACCAGAAGGAAGTGATACAGCCCTTCCGCAACCGCCTTTTCCCGGTCCGTCTGCCAGGTGATCACGCTGACGCTCGCCATCCGCTTGCCCTTGCGCGTCACGTTGGCGCGGGCAAAAAGCGGGCCCTTCACGCCAGGTCGGAGGTAATCGACGGTCAGGTTAATCGGCTTGGCCGGGACATCCGCGAAGTCGGGCTGTACCGCGATCGCGGCCGTGGCTTCCATGAAACTCGCGATGATTCCGCCATGGTAGTACTCCATGACAGGGTTACCGATATGGCGGTCATCAAAGGTCATTTCAGCCTCGGCATGAAGGTTGTCCAAGCTTCGGATCTCAAAATTGAGAAATCGGAAGAACGGCACCCTGGATACATTGGCATTGGCAGTTTGCACATCCATCACGAGGTTTTTCCTTTAGTCATCGCATCAAACAGGTCAGTGCCGCCGCGCGTCAAAGCAAACGAGGCGGTTCCACGGGCTATTTCAGCATTCTCATGGCCCTCGAACCAGACGCTGCCGGAATTGAAGGCAATATGGCGGGTCTTCCGAAAACAATGCGCGCGAACGATGACATCCGCGCGCGAATAGGCGGGGCGCAGGTAATCAACTCTGAGGTCGAGAGTGGCCATGGTGCTGACGCCCTCGATTGCCACAAAGTTTGCCAGTCCGAAGACACTGTCCAGGAGAGCCGTCAGGATACCACCATGAAGCAGGGTCTGGTCCGCATCGACGCAAAAATCCGGATTAAACGGCATCCGAACCCGAACACCTTCGCTCGAAACCTCTTCGATCTCAAGCGCCATATGCGTAATCAGGCCCTTGCCGCGCGCATTCCACATTTGCGCGATTTGCTCCATCTTCTTCTTGGTGATGTCAGACATGCGATCTTTCCTTTAACGCCCAGTGAAGTTGGGTTTTCGTTTCTCGATGAAAGCAGCAACCGCCTCGTGGTGGTCTTCGGTCTGATGCATGAGTGCCTGATAGGCCGCCGCGGAATTCAGGAAATCCGGTAGGTCCATCCGTTCGGCATTGCGCATCAGACGTTTGGCGACCCGCACCGCGCGCGGTGGTTTCGCTGCGATGACGGCGGCCCGCTCGCGGGCCCGTTCCATCAATTTTTCATGGGGCACAAGTTCAAGCACCATGCCAAGCTCCAGCGCCTCTTCGGCCTCGACCATGCGCCCCGAGAAGGTCAGATCGGCGGCCATCTGGTGGCCCAGACGACGCAACAGGAACCAGCTGCCTGCATCGCCCGGAATGATCCCGAGATTCAGAAACACCTCGCCGAACTTTGCTTTCTCCGAGGCGATGCGCATGTCGCACATCATGGTCAGGTCGCACCCCGCGCCGACCGCGGGTCCGTTGACCGCGGCGATCGTCGGAACATCCAGGTTATAGAGCGCCTGTGGCAGGCGCTGCACCCCATCGACATAGCTCTGCGCCGCCGCAAGCGGCTCCTTGCGGAAGACGCTGTCGGGGTCGTTCATCTCCTTGATGTCGCCGCCGGCACAAAAGGCCGGGTCGGCGCCGGTCAGGATCATGACGCTGACTTGCGGGTCTGCCTGCACCTTGGCGAATGTGTCCAAAAGAGCGGCGATCATTTCATTACCGGTGATCGGGTTGCGACGCTCGGGATCGTTCAGCGTGACCGTGGCGATCCTGTCGGAAATGTCCAAAAGGACGGGTTGCTTACTCATTCTTTCCATCTCCGCGTTCGCGTTTTTCGAACATGTCGGGATTGATCATGTCGCGGGCATCGTGGCCCATATGCAGGGTTTCCCCACCGTCCACATAGATATCTTCGCCGGTGATGAAATTCCCCAGATCGGACGCAAGGAAGATAATCGTCCCAGCGATGTCCTCGGCCATACCCATCCGGTTCAGGACCGAGCGGTTAAGCTCTTTCCATCGATCCGGTGAAATGGGGTAGCGGCCAAGCGCCTCGGTCTTGATCGTGCCCGGCGCGACACAGTTCAGACGGATGCCATACTCGCCCCATTCGGCGGCCAGCGTCTTCATCATGCCGGTCACACCGGCGCGCGCGGCGACGGTGTGTGTAAAGCCGCTGAGCGCGGTGCGCGCCGAGATGGCGGTGACAAACACGACCGATCCACCGTTGTCATACATGAAGTGATCGGCGGCGGCGCGGGTCATCTGCCATGACCCGATCAGGTTGTTGCGGATCACGGCTTCGAAGCCCTTGTTGGTGATATCGCGGGCGGCCGCGATATACTGGCCGCCGGCATTGTTCACCAGAACGTCGAGCTGTCCGTAGTGGTCCTTGATGCGTCCCATCGCGGCTTCGATACTGTCCTCGTCGCGGGTATCGCCGGGCACCACAAACGCCTCGCCCCCCGCAGCCCGGATCATCTCGGCGGTCTCCTCCAGCGGCTCTTCCCGGCGCGCAAACAGCGCAAGTCTGGCCCCGCAAGAGGCCATTTCAAGCGCCGTCGCCCGGCCCATACCTGATCCGGATCCCGTGACCAGGGCAACCTGTCCCGCCATGAGGTCCGCTGCGTAACGTCTTGATTTTTCTTCGCTCATGTTCAGCCCCCTTAGTTTTTCAGAAGTTCGCCAGAGATGATGAGCTTGCGCACCTCCTGGGTGCCCGCGCCGACCTCGAGCACGCGACCGGTACGGTAGAGCCGGTTCACTTCGGTATCGCGCATATAGCCCGAACCGCCGTGAATCTGGACGGCCTTGTCCAGCACGAAGGATGTCGCCTCGGCGGCCTTGTAGATTGCCGCAGCGGTGAGCTTGTGGATCTCGCCACGCCCGCCTTCGCCCTCTTCAAGGCCCTCACACATGGCCGCGGTACGCAAGGACAGGCTGCGCGCCGCCTCGATCTGGGTGTACATGTCGGCCAGCATCGCCTGCACCATCTGGAAACTGGCGATCGGCTTGCCGAATTGCTGCCGTGTCTTGGCGTAGTCGATGGAAATATCCAGCGCCCGCTGCGCAATGCCCATTGCGTTGAAGCAGACGATGGCACGTTCCAGATCCAGCCCGGACATCGTCACGGCAACGCCGCCATCCAGTTTGCCGACCATATTCTTGGCCGGAACGCGGCAATCTTCGAACACCAGTTCCCCGGTGGGCGAGCCACGGAAGCCCATCTTGTTGAGCTTCTGGGCAACCTTGAAACCTGGCGTGTCGGTTTCAACGATGAAGGCGGAAATTCCCTTGGCCCCTTTTTCCGGCGAGGTCTTGGCATAGACCAGGACCAGATCGGCAATCGGTCCGTTGGTGATGTAGATCTTGGAACCGTTCAGGATGTAGTCGTCTCCATCCTTTTTGGCCGTGGTCCGCATCGAACCGAGCGCGTCAGACCCCGCGCCGGGTTCGGTCAGACCCAGGGCGCCGATCAGCGTGCCGTCGCAAAGGCCCGGCAGATACTTGCGGCGCAGGTCGTCACTGGCGTTGCGATAGATGTTGTTGACGCACAAGTTGTCGTGGGCCACATGGGTTAGCCCGATGGCGGCAGAGGACCGCGAAAGCTGTTCGGTGATGATACAGGCCGAGGTAAAATCCAGCCCCGCACCGCCGAATTCAGGCGGCACGTTCAGGCCCAGATAGCCCATCTCGCCAAGCTTGGGAAAGACCGAAGGCGGCAGGTCATCAGTGTCGTCCATTTCCGCATTCAGATGGTGAAACTCGGACATGAAGAACTTGCCGGCCTGATCGGCCAGAGCCTGTTGCTCCTCCGTCATGAAATGTGTTGGCAAAGCGGTGTCGTTGCGAAGTTGCTTGTTCATGGTTTCGTCCCCCCCTCAGGCGCGCAGAAGTTCTTCGGCAATGATGATCTTGCGGACTTCGCTTGTGCCCGCGCCGATTTCCAACAACTTGTTGGCGCGGAACAACCGGTTGATCTCGGTGTCCTGCATGTAGCCAGAGCCACCATGGATATGGCAGGCTTCGGTCACCGCCTTGTTGAATGCCTCGCCGGCGTACAGACAGGCCGCCGCAGTCAGTTTGTGAATTTCGCCGCGGCCTCCGGCCCCTTTTGGCAGGCCCGTACAGGCGGCCAGCGCTCGATACCCGAAGGCGCGCGCCGTCTCGACCTCGATGTAGATCTCGGCCAGTTTCGACTGCATCATCTGGAAACTTGCGATCGGCTTGCCGAACTGTTCGCGAATTTTGGCGTATTCCAGACCCAGTTCCAGCGCGCGTTCGGCCATGCCAACGCAGACTGAGGCAACCATAGCACGCTCCAGATCCAGCCCGCTCATTACCACCGAAACGCCGGTGTTTTCCTCACCCACCATGGCGGATGCGGGCACGCGGCAATCTTCGAACACCAACTCTCCGGTCGGAGAGCCTCGGAAGCCCATTTTATCGAGCTTTTGCGCCACCTTGAAGCCGGGATTGTCGGTCTCAATGATGAAGGCGGAAATGCCCTTGGCGCCCTTCGATTTGTCGGTCTTTGCGTAAAGCAGAATCACGTCGGCAATCGGGCCGTTGGTGATGTAGATCTTAGAGCCGTTGATGACGTAGTCATCACCGTCACGGCGCGCGGTGGTCGCCATGGACCCAAGCGCATCGGATCCCGCACCCGGTTCGGTCAGACCCAGAGCACCGACAAGCTCGCCCGAGCAAAGGCCCGGTACGTATTTCTTTACCTGCTCTTCGGACCCGTTGCGCAGCAGGTTGTTCAGGCACAGGTTGTCATGCGCGCCATGCGACAACCCCACAGCCGGGTTCCATTTCGAGATCACCTCGGACACCAGCGCCTGGGTGAATTCATCTTGTCCCGATCCGCCCAGCTCCTCGGGAGCGGTGATTCCCAGCAGGCCCAGCTCACCCATTTGCTTGAACAGGTCTTCGGGCCACCATTCTTCCTCGTCCATGCGCGCCTGCAACGGGTGCAGTACCTCGCGCGACACACGATCCACGTGATCGACAATCTGGCGTTGCTCGTCGGTCAACGAATAGTTTGCCCTGATGGCTTCCAGGTCAGCCGCGATAGCCTCACTTTGAGTCGTCATATCATCCTCCCGAGAAATGTCGTTTGTGGTGTTGACCAAAATCAAACACATGTTAGAAAATAGATCAAGCCAAGCTTTTTGCGACCTGACGTTAGAAGGCACGGCGCACAAACTATTTTGGGGGAGCTTCGGAAATGGGTGAGAGCGTTGTTCAATCGCAGATGCGTGGCGACGAAGTTCGTATCACGATTCGACGTCCTGAGAATCGAAATGCCCTAAACCGTGAAGTCGCAGACGGGATCATGGCCGCCATATATGCTGCCGAGAAGGACAGCGATTGCCGTGTGATCGTTCTGACCGGCGAGGGAGATCGCGCCTTCTGCGCCGGCGGCGACATCAAGGCGGGTGCGGACGGTGGTCCGTTCGTTCAGGATCCGGCCGATCCTGATCATTTCGCCGGAAGGTTGTTCGAAACGATACAGGCCTGCCGAAAGCCGACGATCGCGCGTGTCAACGGCGTCGCGATGGGGGCAGGGGCGGGCATTATCTGTGCCTGCGATCTGGCTGTGATGGCGGACCACGCCCGCATCGGAACGCCGGAAGTGAAGGTGGGTTTGTTTCCCATGACGATCGTACCACCGATGATGCGTGTTTTGCCTCGGCGGAGGCTGATGGAGATGTTCATCACCGGCGTTCCTCTGACGGCCGAGGAAGCCCTGCAATTCAATCTGGTCAACTATGTGACCGATGCCGCAGGGTTGGACGACAAGGTTGCAGAACTGGTTGCCCAGATTGCTGCGCAGTCGCCGAGCGCGATCCGGCTGGGAAAATACGCCTGTCACGCGATGGAGGACATGACCTATCCGCAGCAAATGCGGTTTGCAGAAACACTTTTACCGCGAGTAGCACAGACCGAAGACGCGCGCGAAGGCTTTGATGCCTTCATTGCGAAGCGCAAACCTGAATGGACAGGCCGCTAAACAAGCGGGGAGGAGAAGCATATGTCAGATCGAAAACTGCGCATCGGATGCGCATCGGGATTCTGGGGCGACACGCCTGAAGCGATCGGTCAACTGGTCTCCAAGGGCGAGATCAACTATCTGGTGTTCGACTATCTGGCCGAGGTGACAATGTCGCTGATGGCGCGTGCCCGCGCAAAGACGCCCGAGGCGGGTTATGCGCCGGATTTCGTCAAGGCGCTGGTTCCGTGGCTGCCTGAAATCAAACGTCAGGGCATCAAGGTCGTTACCAATGCCGGGGGCGTGAACCCGCGCGGCTGCCGCGATGCGCTTGCCAAAGCCGCCGCCGAGGTCGGGATCGATTTGTCCATCGGAGTCGTGCTGGGCGATGATTTGTCGGCGCGGGCCGACGACATCCGCGCCGCCGGCCAGACGGAGATGTTCTCGGATGTCGCGTTTCCGGGCGACATCTGGAGCATGAACGCCTATCTGGGTGCCCGCCCCATCGCGGCCGCGCTGGATGCCGGGGCCGACATCGTAATCACGGGGCGCTGCGCCGACAGCGCGGTCGCGCTTGGCCCCCTGATGCACGAATACGGCTGGGGCGATGACGACTGGGACAAGCTCAGCCAGGGATCACTGGCCGGCCACCTGATCGAATGCGGCCCCCAGGGAACGGGCGGCAACTTTACCGACTGGCAGGACGTGCCGGGGTGGGACAATATGGGGATGCCCATCGTCGAGGTGTCGGAAGACGGCAGTTTCGTCATGACCAAGACGCCTGACACCGGCGGGCTGGTCGTGCCGGGATCGGTCGGAGAGCAGATGCTCTATGAAATCGGTGATCCGCGCGCTTACCTGTTGCCCGACGTGACCTGCGACTGGTCCGGGGTTACCCTTGAACAGGTCGGACCCGATCGGGTGTTGGTCAAGGGCGGCAAGGGTCTCGGGCGCACCGACAGCTACAAGGTGTCGGCGACCCATGCCGATGGCTGGCGCGCGGTCTCTACCCTGACACTGGCCGCGATTGATGCCCCCGCCAAGGCCGAGCGCGTGGCCGAGGCGATCCTGACCCGCTGCCGCCGAATTTTCCGCGACCGCAACATGGGCGATTTCCGGCAGGTTAGCGTCGAAGTGCTGGGCGCCGAGGCCGCCTATGGCGCCAACGCCCGCGCCCTGACGCGCGAAGTGGTGCTCAAGATCGGCGCGGTCCATGATGATCGCGCCGCGCTGAACATCTTTGCCGGAGAAATCGCACCCATGGCGATTTCGACCGCGCAGGGTCTGACCGGGTTCTTCGCCGGACGGCCAAAGGTACAGCCGGTGGTCCGTCTGTTCTCCTTCCTTCAGGACAAGGCCGACACCCCCGTCGCGGTTGAGGTTGATGGCAAGGATGTGCCCGTCACAGTGGCCACCAAACCTGTGCAACTTGATCCGCCTGCCGCGCCGCCCACAGATAGCCGCGCGCCCGGTCCGGACGCGGTCAAGGTGCGCCTCGTCGACCTGGCGTGGGGCCGTTCGGGCGACAAGGGCGATATCGCCAACATCGGCATCCTTGCGCGCAAGCCGGAGTATCTGCCCTATATCCGGTCGGCCCTGACCGAAGACACGGTGAAAGCCTATTTCGCCCACCTGTGTGACGGCGCGGTCGAACGCTTTGATTTGCCCGGAAGCCATGCGCTGAACTTCCTGCTGCATGAATCGCTGGGCGGGGGCGGCATCGCCTCGGTCCGCATCGATCCGCAAGGCAAAGGGTTTGCGCAGATGCTGCTTGATATTGAAATTCCTGTGCCGGTCGATCTGGCCGCGCGCGACGGGCTGAACGCCTCGGACCGGAACTAAAAGGACAATACCATGACCATTTCAAAACTCCTGGTCGCCAATCGGGGTGAAATCGCGGCGCGCGTTTTGCGTACTGCCAAGGCCCGCGGCCTTGCGACGGCTGTGTTGCGCCACGTCGCTGAACAAGAGGGGCCGGCCCATCTGATCGCAGACGAGATTGTGATGATCGACGGCCCGACGCCTGTGGCCGCCTATCTCGATATTCCGCAGATCGTCGATGCCGCAAAAAAGATCGGCGCTGATGCGGTGCATCCCGGCTATGGCTTTTTGTCCGAGAATGCGGCCTTCGTCGCGGCGCTGGAAGAGGCCGGTGTGACATTTGTCGGCCCGACGTCCGAGACCATCGACCTGATGGGCGACAAGATCCGTGCGCGCGCCTTTGTTGAAGAGCGCGGCTTTCCGGTGGCGCCTTCGGCCATCGAGGATGACGATCCGGCGACGTTTGTCGAACGCGCCCGCGCCGTTGGCTATCCGCTACTCATCAAACCCTCGGCCGGAGGCGGCGGCAAGGGCATGCGCGTCGTGCGCGAGGATAGCACGTTGGAGACCGAAATCGAAACCGCGCGCCGCGAAGGCCAGCGGTATTTCGGCGACGGTCGTCTGTTCGTCGAATGCTATATCGAACGTCCGCGCCATATCGAGGTGCAGGTGATGGGTGACGGGCAGGGCAACGTGGTCCATTTCTGGGAACGCGAATGCTCGATCCAGCGCCGGTTCCAGAAGATTATCGAGGAAACGCCGTCACCGGCGCTGACCCCAGAACAGCGGGACGAGATATGTGAAACCGCTGCGGGGATTGCCCGCGCCGTCAAATACCGCGGGGCAGGGACCGTCGAATTCATTTATGCGCAGGACGGGGCCTTTTACTTCCTCGAAATGAACACCCGCCTTCAGGTCGAACATCCGGTGACCGAACTGGTGACTGGCTTCGATCTGGTCGCCGAGCAACTGCGCATCGCTGCAGGCGAGGGGCTGAGCGCGACGCAGGCGAATATTCCCCAGACTGGCCATTCAATCGAACTACGCATCTGTGCCGAGGACGCGACGGCCGATTTCCGCCCCTCGATCGGGGATCTCCTGCTGCTGGATGAACCCTCCGGCCCCGGCGTGCGCGTGGACAGCGGCATTCTGGACGGCGGCAAGGTGACCACCGATTTCGACCCGATGCTGTCTAAGCTGATCGTGCATGGCCGCGACCGCGTGGAGGCCATCGCCCGTGCGCGGCAAGCGGTGCAAAACTATGTGGTTCTCGGGGTGACGACCAACACCGGATACCTAGATGCAATCCTTGCACATCCAGATTTTGCCTCGGGCGATGTTTCAACCGGCTTCCTAGCTGAACAATCCGAAACGCTGACTGCACCGGGGGAAGATATCTCTGACCTGCTGATGGCGGCGGCGGCCCTGTCAGACGAACGGCTGGTGAGCGACGTAATGCAAATACCGGAAATGCACCGCAAGATGGGCGGGTGGAGAAACTGATGCAACGGATTTTTCAGATCGACGGAGAAGAGACTGAATGTTGGTTGGGCCATGATGGCAGCCGGTTCGTACTTAATACCCCCAATGGTACTGTTGCCTGCCAATTGGACCCGACTGGCCTGCCGGGCGGTTATACGTTGCGGGCTAAGGGTGTTGTCCGCGAATTGCGACTGGCCGTGGGGCCGGAAGCAACTTTTGTGCACATGAACGGCCGCACCTACGAAGTCGGGCGGGTTGATCCCGCCGAGCGCCTGGCTGGAAGCGATGGTGGCACAAGCGATGATCGGTTGGTCGCGCCTATGCCCGGAGTCGTGGTGTCGGTCGCGGTCAAACCCGGCGATACAGTTGAAGAAGGCCAGCCGCTTTTGGTTATCGAAAGCATGAAGCTGGAAACCACACTGACGGCGCCACGCGACGGGGTCGTTGCCGAAATGCCATTCGCCGAAGGCGACAGTTTTGGGCTGAAAGATATCCTGGCCCAATTGGCCCCGGAGGAGGAGTGAGAATGCGCAGGATTGAAAGTCTGATCGATACCAACGCCGCCGACTACAAGGCAAATTATGCCGCCATGTCCGAGCGGCTGAAGGAATTTCACGCCCGCCAGCACGCGGCGCGTTTCGAACGCCCGCAACGCGACATTGACCGCCTTGAGCGGCAAAACAAGCTGGGCGTGCGCGAACGGCTAAAACTGCTGCTGGACCCCGGCACACCGTTTCTGGAATTCTCCACCCTCGCAGCCTGTCGCGAATATGACGGAACAGTGCCGGGTGCCGCCGTGGTTACGGGCATTGGCATCGTGCAGGGCCGCGAGGTCGCTATTCATGCCAATGACGCCAGCGTCAAGGGCGGTGCCTGGTATCCGCATACCGTGAAAAAGGTCGTGCGCCTTCTGGATGTCGCGCTGGAGAACCGGTTGCCGGTCGTCCATATCTGCGACAGCGCCGGCGGTTTCCTGCCGCTGCAACATGGCGTCTTTCCCGACCGCTATCTGGGCGGGCGGGTGTTTCGCAACCAGGTCAAGCTGAGTCAGGCCAATATCCCGCAGATTGCTGTGGTCGGCGGGCATTGCACCGCAGGCGGTGCCTATGTACCTACGCTGAGCGATTACAACATCATCATCGAAGGCACTGGGGCGATTTTCCTTGGCGGTCCCCCGCTGGTCAAGGCGGCCACCGGCGAAGAGGTCGGTGTTCAGGAACTTGGTGGGGCGGTTATGCATACCTCGGTTTCGGGCACCGGCGATTATCGTGCCGCGACCGAACAGCACGCCTTTTCACTGGCGCGCGAGATTGTCAGCCAATGGAAACGCACACCGAAAACGATCATCGAAACTGCGTCCTATGAAGAACCTTACTACGACCCGAAGGAGCTTTACGGGATCATTCCCAAGGACCGGAAAACCCAATTCGACATGCGCGAGGTTCTGGCCCGGATCGTAGACGGGTCGCGCTTCCACGAATACCAGCCCGACTACGGCACCACGATGATTTGCGGTTACGCTCACATCTGGGGCTACAAGGTCGGCATCCTCGCCAACAACGGGGTGCTGTTCAACGACAGCTCGCTCAAGGCCGCGCATTTCATTCAGCTGTGCAACCAGAACCGTACGCCTCTGGTCTTTTTCCAGAACATCACCGGCTATATGGTGGGCCGCGAATACGAAGAACGCGGCATCGCCAAGGACGGCGCCAAGATGCTGATGGCGCAGGGCGGCTCGGTCGTGCCGAAGTTTACCGTGATCGCCAATGCCTCTTACGGGGCAGGCAATTACGGCATGTGCGGGCGGGCCTGGGATGCACGCACGCTGTTCATGTGGCCGCAGGCCGAAATCGGCGTGATGGGTGCGGATCAGGCTGCCAATACCATGGCCGACGTCAAGATCCGGCAGCTTCAGCGCGAAGGCAAAGAACTGAGCGAGGAAGAAATCGCCGCGATCCGTGATCCCGTGCTGGAGAAATTCCGCCGAGATGTCGAAGCCTATACCTCGACCTCGGAATTGTGGGACGATGGCATCCTTGACCCGGCGGACACACGCAATGCGCTTGGCATGTCGATTTCCGCCTCGCTGAACGCGCCGATCGACGATCCGCACTACGGGATCTTCCGACTATGACGTGGGAATGGGGGAACGCGCGGATCGAAGCATAGACGGATATCCCTTTTTTGCGACAGCGTCTGCTGGGCGCGATTGCTGCCAAGTTGGCGGAGTGAAAAACGTCTGCTCGAACAAGCACAGCCATTGGATGACCCCTTAAGTAAAGAGCCGCACGCGGGCCCAATTTGGTCGGGCGAACAAATCGCTGCGGCCTCAGGGTTCTCGGGCCTCGCGATACGGGTGGTAGACTGGTTTGACCAGAACAGAAGCGTCGATGAGAAACACCGTGATCTGGCAAGGCCACAATTGGGCTTTTACCTGCAAGTTGACAGGGCGGGTTTTTTCACTCATAACCAAACAATCGTTTGCTTTTTAATGGGTCACAATGACCGTTCGCGCCAAACTCAAACCTCAGGTGAACAATCGCCGGGAACACATCCTTGAGATCGCGGCTGGATTTTTCGTCCGCAAGGGTTTTAACGGCACGTCTATCCGCGACATCGCAAATGCGGCGGGCATGCTGCCGGGATCGCTTTATTACCATTTCCCGTCCAAGGAGGCCTTGTTGCTGGCCGTTTTTGAGGAGGGTGTGACGCGAATAAGCGAGGCGGTGGACACGGCGCTGGCAGACAGCCGGGGGGATGCATGGGATCGGCTGCAGACGGCATGTCAGGCGCATCTCTCCGCATTGCTCGAAGGTAGCGATTTCGCCCATGTAATTGTGCGCGTCATACCGCAGGACGCGCCCGGGGCCGCGGAAGAGTTGGTCGCGCTGCGCAACGGCTATGAAGAGA
Source organism: Pelagimonas sp. (assembly GCF_058892305.1). Classification (NCBI taxonomy): domain Bacteria; kingdom Pseudomonadati; phylum Pseudomonadota; class Alphaproteobacteria; order Rhodobacterales; family Roseobacteraceae; genus Pelagimonas; species Pelagimonas sp. The sequence goes on along the minus strand of NZ_JBZXVN010000001.1, from coordinate 65,382 downwards.
AATTCACAGCTCTGGTAGAGGCATTGCCGATGCTTTCGGATACCGATCCAAGCCTGCTTCGGCTGATGCTGATCGGAGCACTTAACCACGTCCCGCTCTGGTACCGGGAGGGGGGGGAAACTCCGTCCTGTCTGGCGCGGCTGTTTATCGCCAATCTGCGATTTGCGCAGGACTGCAGCGAGACACATAAGGAGGAAACATGACCCTGACGGCAACTATCCCGGCGCGTGTGCTGGTAACGAAAATCGGCCTCGACGGCCATGACCGCGGCAGCCGCATCGTCGCTGCCTACCTGCGCGATGCAGGAATGGAGGTGATCTATACCGAACCCTGGCAGAAGATCGATTCGGTGGTGGCGCTGGCACTACAGGAAGACGTGGATGTGATCGGGATCAGTTCGCTGGCAACGGATCATCTGTTAGTGCCGAAGCTGATGAAGGCTCTCGGTAACGTAGATCTGGGTCATATTCGCGTAATCGTTGGCGGCATCGTTCCGGATAACGAAGAAGCGGTTCTTCTGAAATCCGGCGTATCACACGTGTTCCATCCCGGCGCGGATCGCGAATACATTGTTGACGTTGTGGCGCGGCTGGCAAGGGACGCCAATGCAAATCGCTCTGACGGTTAAGGAAGGTTTAGACGCATGAACAAGATAGACACCAAGGTACTTGACGATAGAGCGGACCGTGATGCCATGGCCGAAGAGTGGCGGCGCGGTTACGAGGAACAGGTCAGCTCGGACAAGGTTGTCAAAAACCGATCCGGACTGGAAATCCAACCGCTCTACTGGCCCGAGGCCGGGACTGACCCGGAATTCGACCGAAAGCTGGGATTTCCGGGAGCAGGGTTGATGACTCGCGGTATCTACCCGTCGATGCATCGGGGTCGCACCTGGACACAACGCCAGCTGATCGGCCTGGGCAGACCCGAGGATTTCAACGGGCGGATCAAGAAAATACTGAAGTCCGGCGCCTCGGCACTGAGCATCATTCCCTGCAACTCGGTCTATCGTGGAATAGACGCCGACGAGGTGGAGCCAGAGCTGCTGGGCACATGCGGCACGATTATCAATACCGAGAAGGATATGGACATCTGTCTGGCCGATATACCCATCGGCGAAATTTCCATCGGACTGAACGACCCCAACCCGTTCACCATGCTGGCCCAGCTTCTTGTGGTGGCAGAAGCACGCGATATTTCGTGGGACAGGATCACCGGCACATCGAACCAAAGCGATTATATCTCGCATTTCGTCGCCAATCACATGTTCTATCGCCTGTCGTTGACAGGCGCGCGCCGGGTTCAACTGGATGCGATTGAGTGGCTTGCCGAAAACGTCCCGAACTGGAACCCGCTGTCGGTCGTGGGTCAGCACATGCAACAGGCGGGGGCCACACCGGCGCAAGCAATGGGACTGACACTTGCCTCGGCTGTTCAGTATGCCGAGGATTGCAAGGCGTGCGGCCTGGACCCCAATAAGTTTCTCGAACGATTTACCTTCTTCTTTGACATTTCCATCAGCTTTTTCGAAGAGGTCGCGAAGTTCCGCGCAGGGCGGCGCATCTGGGCGCGGCTGGTCGAGGAACGTTTCGGGGTCACCAACCCACGCGCCAAACGGTTCAAGTTCCATGCCCAGACATCTGGCGTCGATCTGACGCGTCAACAGCCGCTGAACAATATCGCGCGGGTCGCCGTGCAGGCAATGGCGGGGATCCTGGGCGGGCTGCAATCGCTGCATACCGATGGGTATGACGAGGTGTTCACCACCCCGACCGAGGGTCCGGCAAAGGTGGCCATCGCAACGCAGAATATCCTCAAGTACGAAGCCGGGCTGTGCGATGTCATAGACCCGCTGGCCGGCTCCTATTATGTCGAGACTCTGACCGACCAGATGGAAACCGAAATCCTGCGTGTAATCCAGGAGATCGACGATCAGGGCGGTATGTTCAAAGCGGTCGAATCCGGTTTCGTCCAGAAGGCGATCGGGGAAAGCGCTGCGCATTTCCAGGATGCGGTCGATACAGGCGAGCAAATCATCGTGGGCGTCAACGCCTATGAGGACGAGGCTGACGGCACCTCGCATCCGGCTATTGACCGGCCCGACCCCGCTTGGATACAAAAGCAGATCGACAGCCTTGCCGTCTACAAGAAGACCCGCGATCAGGCGCGGGTGGACACGGCGCTAGAGGCTTTGCGCGCGGCGGCCCGCTCTGAAAGCCAGAACACCTATGGCCCCCTCGTGGACGCCACCCGTACAGGCGCGACCCAGGGCGAAATCATTGCCGTTCTGCGCGACGAGCTGGGCTTTGGCCGACCTCTTGTCGTGGCCTGACCTGATGGATCACAATGTACCGGAAACGCCAAGACTGGCAGCGCGCCTTGTCGACGGTGAGCCTGCGGCGCTGGCGCGCGCAATCAGTTTGGTCGAAAGTGACACGCGGATGGCGATCGACATTCTGCGTGCGATCCGGCCGCATCTGGGTCATGCGGTCGTGGTTGGTTTTACCGGCCCGCCGGGGGCGGGCAAGTCGACGCTGGTAAATGCCTATATCGCAGAATTGCGCAAACGCGGCAAAACCGTGGGCGTGGTCGCGGTGGATCCATCAAGCCCCATTACCGGTGGTGCCGTGCTCGGCGACAGGATCCGCATGGCGGAACACACACTGGATCAGGGCGTGTTCATCCGCTCTCTCGCCTCGCGAGGGGCGTTGGGCGGATTGTCGGCCGCGGCGGCGCAAGTGGCCGATCTGATGGACGCGGCGGGGCGAGACGTGGTGATACTGGAAACCGTCGGCACTGGCCAATCCGAAGTCGAAATGGCAACGATCGCCGATATTCGGGTGGTCATATCCGCGCCGGGGTTGGGTGACGATGTGCAGGCAATGAAGGCGGGGATTCTCGAAATCGCCGACATTCTGGTGGTCAACAAAGCCGATCAGCCATTGGCCTCGCAAACTCACCAGCAGTTGAAGACAATGCTTGGCTTGCGCGGTCCAACCGAGCGTTCGGTGCCGGTTCTGTGTACCGATGCCATCAACCGGGCCGGGGTGGGCGATCTTGCCGACGCGGTGGATGCCCTGGCTGACCGCACAGAAAGGCGCGACGACCGTTCAGCCTTGGCTGGACGAACACGTCACCTGTTGGCACAGGCGGTGTCCAAGGCGGCCGAGACCCATGTCATGCAGAGCCGGTCGGAGGCGATCGCTTTGATCGTTCAAGGCATCCAAGAGGCACGGCTCAGCCTTTCAGAGGGAGCGAGGCAGGTTCTGAATGACCTTGGAGGAGAAGTTCACGATGGCTGATGGTGTCGTTACACCACCCGCCGATCTTGGCAGGGAATTTGCCCGCCGCGACGGATTCATGCAGCACTTGGGCATCAATTTGCACGACGTCGGTTCCGGAACGTCGGAGCTGCGTATGAGGGTGCAATCCTGCCACATCAATTTCAACGGGACGTGTCATGGCGGTGCGCTTTTCGCGCTGGCAGATAGCGCCTTCGGCGTCGCATCAAACAGCCACGGAATTCTCGCCGCCGGGATAGATACGCATATGACATACCATGCCGGTGTGTCGGACGGTGAGGTGTTGGTCGCGAAGGCGCATGAAATCTCACGTTCGCGCAGGATTGCTGTGTATCAGGTTGAAGTATTGAACTCCGAAGGCACCCTGATTGCTGGTTTTACCGGGACCGTGTACATTACGGCCAAGCCCAATAATGGCTAAGACACCGTAGTGTTTTGATTGTCGCTGGATTCACATTTCAAGTGCGACACCGAGTTGTTGAGCGAAAGCCTCGATGGGCGTCTGGAAGCCGAGGCATTTTCGCGGGGTTGAGTTGAGCATCCAGACGATGTCGTCGATGTCGGTATCCTGGTGATCCGAGAGGTTGGTGGGGCGCGGCAGGTCACGGCGTAGAAGGCCGTTGCCGTTCTCGATGCCGCCGCGTTGCCAAGGGCTGTGTGGATCGCAGAAGTACGCCGTGAGACCGGTCCGTTTCGTGACCGTGGTGTGCCGGGCGAACTCGCCGCCGTTGTCGTGGGTGATCGTGCGCAGGGCTTGCTGAACCGCCCCTTGTTTGCCGGAGACCCAGAAGTAAGGATACTGGGTTATGGAAAAGAACAAGTGTGGAAACAGATATTCACCAGAGGTGCGCGAACGTGCTGTGCGGATGGTGTTTGAACATCAAGGCGAATTTGACAGTCAATCTGCTGCGATCAAATCGATTGCTCCGAAGATCGGTTGTGGGCCGGATACGCTTCGGGCGTGGGTGAGACGAGCTGAGACTGACACGGGTCGGCGAGACGGTGTAACGACCGCTGAGCGGGACCGGATTAAGGCACTTGAGCGTGAGAACCGGCAGCTTCGACAGGCCAATGAGATTCTGAAGAAAGCTTCGGCGTATTTTGCTCAGGCGGAGCTCGACCGCCCGTTTCGGAAATGATTGCCTTCATCAAAGAGCATCGGGCTATCTTTGGGGTCGAGCCGGTCTGTCGCGTACTTCAGATTGCCCCGTCAACGTTCTATGCGCATCTGGCTATCGAGCGTGATCCGGACCTTGCATCGGATCGCGCCAAGCGGGACGCCCAATTACGACCCGCAATGAAGCAGGTCTGGGAAGACAATCGATCTGTTTACGGTGCACGTAAGTTGTGGCGTGCCATGCTCCGTGAGGGCCATGATCTGGCACGCTGCACGGTCGAACGGCTCATGCGTGACATTGGGATTGAAGGTGTCAGGCGCGGCAAGAAGATCAAAACGACTTGGTCTGACAAAGCCCTGCCGTGTCCAATGGATCGCGTGAACAGGCAGTTCCGAGCAACGATGCCCAACCAACTCTGGGTATCAGACTTCACCTATGTCTCGACCTGGCAAGGCTTTGTCTATGTGGCATTTGTCATCTACACCTCCATCATAGGGGTGTTGCGACGACCGGTTGAATCCGCCCAATATGTGTCGATCAAATACACCGAACGGCTGGCGATGCTGGGCTGGAACCCAGCGTGGGCACGGTCGGTGACTCGTATGACAATGCACTGGCCGAGACGATGATCGGCCTCTTCAAAGCGGAAGTCATTCACAGGTTGGGGCCGTGGAAGTCAGCCGCTGCCGTCGAATGGGAAACCTTGAAATGGGTCGACTGGTTCAACAACCGCCGCCTGCTCGAACCCATCGGATACATCACGCCAGCCGAAGCTGAGGAGGCATTCTATGCAAACATGAACACAGTCGATAAAGTCGCGTAAGAAGAACTAAACAGTCTCCGGTAAAACCGGGGCGGTTCATGCGCAGGCAAACCACCAAGTTCCGCGATGATTGCGGCGGCGGTCTCGTCGGAGTTCTTGCTGAGAAGACGACGGGCGAGTGTCAGCCGGGTGCTGCGTTCCTGCAGCGTGAGCAGGATGTCGCGCTGGCGGCGGAAGTGCATCAGGTCACCTTCCCAGTGACCGAACTCGGTCCTTTCTCCAACCGCGTCAGGGCGTTGATGGATCGACACGCGGCTCGGGATGCCGGGCTCCCGCTTGCCGTTCCGAGCCCTTCGCCCGCGCCTGGATTTGCGCTGAGGCAGGTATTTCGGCAAGCCGTCCCGTCGGCCGGCCGGGCTGAAGATGTGGCGATAGATGGACTCGGTGCTGACGCTGTGCTCGACTCCGTCCAGTTCCATCCGCCCGGCGATCTGCTCAGGGGACCATCCCATGGCAAGGCAGTCCTTCACGTGGGTGCCGAGGCGGGTGGAACGCTCGATCCTCGATCCGCGCAGCTTCCGCGCCCAGGCCCGGCGTTCCGCACTGTCAGGTCGGTAACCGTCGACATTGCGGTTCCGGCCCAGCTCCCTGTGGATGGTTCCGCGATGGCGGCCCAGGCGGCGGGCAATCTCTGTCACCGGAAAGCCCATCTCGATCATGCCTGTCAAGCGACACCGCTCTTCAAGCGTAAAGTGGTTGTATATCGTTCCCATAGCGACCCTGCGTATACCGGGTGTCGCACTTGGTTTGGGAATCTAGGCTCCTGTCCTGTAAGCAGAGTTCTCATCTGCCATTTTACGCCGCAAACACGGCCCGCTACCTTCAACCGGTCAATAACCGCCCCGGTTGGGCGATGGTTTGCGCAGGCATGGCTCTGGGCGCGCGGTCACTCAGTACTGTTCCTTGCCTGCTGCAATGAGACAAGGTCCGAAGGCTCGACAACCGGGCGGTCGGCTTCGACCGCCTTCAACGGCTCGACGGGCGTCAACCCGGTCAGACAATCGCGCGCCAGTTGCCGGTATTCCGCCGTGCCGCGTGATTTCCACGCGACTTCTTTTTCGGTGACGTCGCGGATCACCTTTGCCGGCGAGCCGACCACCATCGAACGCGGCGGGATCACCGTTTCGCCGCGAACGAACGCCTGTGCTCCGACAATCGATTCCGCCCCAACATCCACCCCGTCCATGATGACGGCATTCATCCCGACCAGAGCATTTCGGCCGACAGTGCAGCCGTGCAGGATAGCGCCGTGGCCGATATGACCGTCGGCTTCGACCACTGCGTCTCGACCGGGGAACGAATGGACAATGCAATTATCCTGAACATTGGCACCATCGCCAATCACGATCCTGCCGAAATCTCCGCGAAGGCTCGCCCCTGGCCCGATGTAGCATCCGTGACCAAGGATGACATTGCCGATCAGCACCGCCTGTGGATGAACAAATGTGTCTTCCGGGACGATCGGAATAAAGCCTTTGAATTCATAGCAATGAGCCATTGGTACCTCTTTGTAGTTTGGTCGGGCAAAAACCCTCTGGGCAGTTCGCGCTATACGAGCAAAAAGTGGAAAAGACCCTTGGCGACCGGCCTTTCGGTGTCCTTTTGCCAGGCCACGGTTTCGATACTGGCCATGCGGCGGCCCTTCTTCAAGATTTCGGCACGAGCGTACAAGGTGCCGACTAATGCTGGGCGCAAATAGTCCACGGTCAGGTTAATCGGCTTGGGTCGCAGGATGGCCCAGTTGTGGGATACGGAAACTGATGCGACGGCTTCCATCAAGCTGGCGGTGATGCCGCCATGATACGCTTGTATAACCGGGTTACCGATGTGGCGGTCAGATTGTTCCATGCATGCGAGGATAAAGGTGTCGCCGGCTTCGACGATAGAGAAACCGAGGAACCGAAAGAACGGTATTTTTTCGCATTGTGCCTGCAACTCGTCGCGAGTCATTGCCCCGGCCCTTTCGTGTTAAGTTTGTCAAGTAGGCTGTTTGCCCCCCGCATGATCGAGAATGTTGCGGACCCGCGAGCGATTTCGGGCTGTCCGGGTGTGTCGAACCAGACCCGGCCGCTGTTGAACACCACGTGCCGCGTCTGTCGATAGCATTCGGCGAAAACGATCACGTCAGCACGCGATTGCGCAGGGCTCAGATACTCGATCCGCAAATCCAGTGTCGCCATGGTGTCAAGGTTTTCGACGGCCAGAAAATTGGCAAGTCCGAATGCGCTGTCGAGTAGAGCGGTCAAGATGCCGCCATGCAACAGCGTGCCGTCCTCATCGACGCAAAATTCGGGATTGTGAGGCATCCGAAGCTGAACGCCATCAGGTTCCGATCTTTCTATCTGAAGGTTCAATTCAGTTATCAGGCCCTGTGCCCGTTCGTTCCAGACCTCCGCGATCCGGGCCATTAATTCTGGTGAAGACGTTTTCTGATTCTTTGCTGCCACCGGAATTTGCCTTTCTTGCTTGAGAACGCCGTTTGGAGGTTAGTCCTGAGTGCCTCGATTCTCGGACTGACCAGGGATGAGCCGATGATCGAAAGACGCAGTCCCGTATCAGGCAGCGTAGCAATCACAGTTCTGTCCTCGACAGTCGCTCAAGAAAAGGCCGTCCGCCAAACTGTATCCTCGTCGAAATTGAATATTTACAATATTAAACCGAACATATGTTCGAATGCCAGACAAGATTGCCGATGCAGCTTTGCGCGGACGTTGACAGAGAGCGTGGCTGCGCCTAGAAATCAAACAAACGTTAGAAATTGGAGCTAAAGAATGAAAGCAAAAGGTAAGGCCTATGTCACCGGCGTCGGGATGGTCCCGTTCCAGAAGCCGGGAAAATCCGAGAGCTACGATGTGATGGCAACCGCGGCGACCCGATCCGCTCTGGCCGACGCGGGTCTGGATTACGAAAAAGTCCAACAGGCCTATGTGGGCTATGTCTATGGCGACAGCACCTGTGGCCAGCGCGCCTTGTACCATGTCGGAATGACCGGCATCCCGGTTGTGAATGTGAACAACAACTGCTCGACCGGGTCGTCTGCCCTGTTCCTGGCCCGCCAGGCCGTGGAAAGCGGGGCGGTGGAATGTGCTCTGGCGCTTGGGTTCGAACAAATGCAACCCGGCGCAATCGGCGCGATGTTTCACGATCGGGTCAGCCCGTTTGCGGCTTTCGACGCGGAAACCGACGATCTGGTTGGCAGTTCGGAGATCCCGCTGGCACTGCGGTACTTCGGCGGTGCGGGCAAGGCGCATATGGACGAGTTCGGCACGCCTCTTGAGACCTTCGCCAAGATCCGCGCCAAGGCCAGCCGACATGCGGCGAAGAATCCGGTTGCCCTATTCCGCCAGGAAGTGACGGCGGAAGACGTCATGGCTGCGCAGGTGGTCTGGCCCGGCGTCATGACCAAGCTTATGGCCTGTCCGCCAACCTGTGGCGCAGCCGCCGCGATCATCTGTTCCAAGGAATTCGCCGACAAGCACGGACTGGACAGTTCGGTTCGGATCGCGGCGCAGGCCATGACAACGGATGGTCCGGAAACCTTCGAAGCCCATGATATGCGCGAGGTGGTCGGCTTTTCGATGGCCAAGCGCGCCGCCGATCAGGTCTACGAGGCTGCGGGCATCGGGCCCGAAGACGTGGATGTGGTCGAACTGCACGACTGTTTCGCCCACAACGAACTCATCACCTACGAGGCGCTTGGCCTTTGCGGCCGAGGCGAGGCTGCGAAGTTTGTTGATGATGGCGACAACACCTATGGCGGAAAATACGTGACCAACCCGTCGGGCGGTTTGTTGTCCAAAGGTCATCCTCTTGGGGCGACCGGCCTTGCGCAATGTACCGAGCTTGTCCAGCAGTTGCGCGGGCAGGCTGATGCGCGCCAGGTCGATGGCGCGCGCTTGGCACTTCAGCACAATCTGGGCCTCGGTGGGGCCTGTGTCACCACACTTTATGAAAAAGCCTGATAGCGCCTTTCGGAAGGAACTAATATGACTGGAAAACTCGACGGGCGTGTTGCCCTGATCTCGGGCTCGGGCCGAGGCATTGGCCGCGAGATCGCGCTCAAGCTGGCCTCGGAAGGGGCGCGCGTGGTGGTCAACGATCTGGATGCCGACCCGGCCAATGACACCGCTGAAGCTATCCGCGCCGCTGGCGGCGAAGCGGTGGTCTGCGCCGGCAGCGTGACCGAAGACGGTTTTGCCGAACGGTTCATCAAGACGGGCGTGGACAGCTTCGGCGGACTCGACATCATCGTGAACAACGCCGGCTACACCTGGGACAGCGTCGTTCAGAAGATGACCGACGAGCAGTGGCAGGCGATCATCGACGTTCACATGACCGCGCCCTTCAAGATCCTGCGCGCCGCCCAGCCGGTAATCAGCGCCAAGGCCAAGGAAGAGGCCGCCGCCGGGCAAGAGGTGTTCCGCAAGGTGGTGAACATCTCGTCCATCGCGGGGACCGGCGGCAATGCCGGCCAGATCAACTATTCCGCCGCCAAGGCCGGAATCCTGGGGGTCACCCGGACAATGGCCAAGGAATGGGGGCGCTACAAAGTCAATGTCAATGCCGTAGCCTTCGGACCGATCCGCACCCGCTTGACCGAGGGTAGCGCGGACGGGGACAGCACGATCAAGGTCGAGGAAAAAGAGATCAAGGTCGGCGTGAACCCTGATCTCTTGTCCCAGATGGAACGCATGATTCCACTTGGCCGGGTCGGCACTCCGGAAGAGGCCGCGGGCGCGGTCTATTTGTTCTGTGCGCCAGAATCGAACTTCATCTCGGGTCAGCACATTATTTGCGGCGGCGGATTCGTGATCTAGCACCAGCCACTACGCCGAGCGTTTGGGCCTTGGCTGAAAACTTTCCGTTCGGGCGACCATTTGACGGTTGCTCGGACGGCACTTTCCATAAGTACCAATCCAACACGTTCAGGAGTATTGACTTATTGCAGCAAAGTACCTAACATATGTTAGTTAGGCAGTTTGCTGGAAAAAGGACCCATGACGGACACCACAGCAATCAAGGTCGGCGAGACTTCTCGCAGAGCGGTCGGGCGGGATGGCGTCCTGGATATTGCGGCACGACTCTTCCGCGAACAGGGCTATGGGTCCGTTTCGCTCAGAAAAATCGCCGAGGCCGCCGGGATCAAGGCGGGCAGCATATATTATCATTTCGGCTCCAAGGACGAGATCGTTGCGGCCGTTCTCGATGCTGGTATCCAAGTCGTTCACGAGAGCATGAGAGAAGCCGTCACCGCCTTGCCGTCGGATACCGATGGCGAAACGATCCTACGCACCGCGATCAGAGCGCATCTGCGCGCGCTTCTCGACGTCAGCGATTATACCTCGGCCAATGTGCGTATTTTCGGGCAAGTGCCACAGCCCGTCCGGGATGCCAATCTGCCGACGAGGCGCGCCTATGAGGCCGAATGGGACCGCCTTTTGTCCCGGCTTCAGAATGACGGCGCGCTGAAACACGACGTCGATATCCGCCAGCTGCGCCTGATGTTGATCGGTACACTGAACGCCACGCTTGATTGGTTCGACCCGAACCGCGGCAGCGCCGATGCGCTGTCACGCACCTATGCCGATGTATTCCTCAACGGGATACTCGAAAGACAGGATACCTGATATATGGCACGTCTTGAAACAGCGGTACAGACCGCGTCGAAGACCTACACCCGCAACCACGCGGCGCAAAGCGAGCGCGTCGAGACCCTGCGCGCGCGCATTGCCGAGGCCACGGCAGGCGGGCGCCCCGACATGGTCGCGCGGCATCGCAAACGCGGGAAACTCCTAGTACGGGAACGGATCGACCTGCTGGTGGATCCGGGCACCGCGTTTCTTGAGCTGTCGTCGCTGGCTGCCTACGGGCAATACGGGGGCGAGGTGCCTGGATCCGGGATCGTCACTGGGATCGGGATCGTCCACGGATTGCCCTGCATAGTGATCGCCAACGATGCGACGGTAAAGGGGGGGTCTTTTTACCACGAGACAGTGCAGAAACACATCCGCGCCCAGGAAATCGCGGCGGAAAACCGGATGCCCTGTCTCTATCTGGTGGATTGTGGCGGGGCCTATCTGCCCGAACAAGACCGGGTCTTTCCTGATGCGCGCCACTTCGGCAACTCCTTCTATCGTCAGACCAACATGTCGGCCAGCGGCTTGCCGCAGATCTCGGCCGTGTTTGGCGGCTGCACCGCGGGCGGAGCCTATATCCCGGCGCTGTCGGACGAGGTCATCATGGTGCGGGGCAACGCGCGCATCCATCTGGGCGGGCCTTCGATCGTCAAGGTGGCGATCAACGAAGAGGTCGATGGTGAAACTCTAGGTGGGGCCGAGATGCATTCGCGCGTCTCCGGCGTGTCCGACCACCTGGCCGAGGACGAGCACCACGCGCTCGCACTGATGCGCGACATTGTGGCCGAGCTTGGTCAGTCGCGCCCGATTCAGCCAGACGAGGCACCCCAGCCGCCTGCGCATGATCCGTCCGAGCTGCTTGGCGTCATCAGCGCCGACCGCAAGGAGCCCTACGACATGCGCGAGGTTCTGCTGCGAATGATCGACGCCGGCGAATTCCGCGAGTTCAAGCCCGGATGGGGTGAAACATTGGTTTGCGGCACGGCACGGATCCACGGCTATCGCGTGGGTATTCTGGCCAACAACGGGGCACTTTTGTCCGAAAGCTCGCTCAAGGGCGCGCAATTCGTATCTATGTGCGATCAGCGGAACATCCCGCTTGTTTTCCTGCACAACATTTCCGGTTTCATGGTCGGCACCGACGCCGAACGCGGTGGTATCGCCAAAGACAGTGCCAAGCTGGTCTATGCCATGTCGGTGGCCAAGGTGCCCCGTTTATCGGTTCTACTGGGGGGCTCTTACGGGGCGGGCAACTACGGCATGTGCGGACGCGGATTTTCGCCGAATTTCCTTTTTGCCTGGCCGACGGCGGAACTGGCCACCATGTCTGCCGATATCGCCACAAACGTGATGTTGGAGCTGCGCCGCCAGAAGGGCGATGCCCCGGAAGAGATGGAGGCCGATCTGGCCAAAATCGAGGCGCAGGTGCGCGCCCAATATGGCGAACAGTCCGACCCCTATTACGCGACCTCGCGGCTCTGGGATGACGGGCTGATCGAGCCTGGGCAGACCCGTGATATTCTGGGCCTGTGCCTGGCCATTGTCTCTTCGGTGCCCGAGGCAGGGCGCCACACGCCAGTATTCAGAATGTGAGGCTTCAAGTTGACCAATACCTACAAAACAATCCTTGTCGAAACCGATGCGCGCGGCGTTGCCACGGTGACGCTTAACCGCCCCGAAAAACACAACGCGCTGAACGGCGATCTTATTGCCGAGCTCTATGATGCCGCCGAAAATCTCGCCGCGGATGAAGGCGTGCGTATCGTGGTCTTGACCGGCGCGGGAAAAAGCTTCTGTGCGGGCGGCGATTTCAACTGGTTCGCCTCGAACGTCGAGAAAACCCGCGCTGAGCGGGTCGAACAAAGCGCCACGCTGGCGCATCTGTTGCGCCGCCTTGATACCCTGCCCAAACCGCTGATCGGCCGGATCAACGGGCCAGCCTATGGCGGCGGGGTCGGCATGATTTCGGTCTGCGACTATACCATCGGTGCCGAAGGCGCGCGCTTTGGCTTGACCGAAGTGAAACTTGGGCTGCTGCCCGCGAATATATCGCCCTACGTCGTGGCGCGCATCGGCAAGGTGCATTCGCGCGAAACCATGCTGTCGGGCGCCCTGTTCGACACGACGCGCGCCGAACGGATCGGTCTGCTGACCGAAGTTGCCGCTCCGGACGACCTGAACGTCGCAGTGGACCGAGTGGTGCACGATCACCTTCAGGCCGCACCAGGGGCCGTTGCCGACACCAAGGCTCTCGTCGCCTATGTCGGCTCCCACGACCTTGAAACCAATATGATCTACACCGCCGACCGACTGGCCGATGCCTGGGAAACCGAAGAAGGTATCGAAGGTATCAACAGCTTCCTCAACAAGGGCATTCCGTCATGGCGAGTCAAATGAGTTTCACCCGAGTCCTGATCGCCAACCGCGGCGAGATCGCCCGCCGCATCCAGCGCGGGTGCCGTAAACTGGGTCTGGAAAGCGTGGCGGTGTTTTCGGACGCAGACCGCGACGCGCCCTTCGTGGCCGAGGCCGATCACGCCCTCTGCATCGGCGGGGCCGCGCCCTCGGAAAGCTATTTGAACGTCGAGGCCATTCTGGACGCCGCCCACGCGACCGGGGCGGGGGCGGTGCATCCGGGTTATGGCTTTCTGTCGGAAAACGCCGATTTCGCCGCTGCCGTAAAGGCGGCGGGGCTTGTATTCATCGGGCCGGAATCTGACGCGATTGCCATGATGGGGTCGAAAATCGAGGCCAAGGCAGCCGCCGAAGCCGCAGGCGTGCCCGTCTTGCCCGGCTATCGCGGCGAAGATCAGTCTGACGCGCGATTGCTCGAAGAAGCGAAAGCGCTCGGCACGCCGTTTCTGGTCAAGGCCAGCGCAGGCGGCGGCGGGCGCGGGATGCGGCTTGTCCGCGAGTTGAGCGACGCACCCGAAGCGATTGCATCTGCCCGGGCAGAAGCGCAGGGCGCCTTCGGCGATCCGGCGGTATTCCTCGAACGCTACGCGCCCCGTGCCCGCCACGTCGAAGTGCAGGTTCTGGGCGACACCCACGGCACCGTGCTGCATCTGGGCGACCGTGATTGCTCTCTCCAGCGCAACCACCAAAAGCTGATCGAAGAGGCCCCCGCCGCCGATTTGCCCGAGGCTGTGCGCGACGACATACGCGCGGCGGCGGTGCGGTTGGCGCAGGCGATCGGTTATCGGTCCGCCGGGACGGTGGAATACCTCTATGACCCCGAGCGCGGCGAATACTACTTTCTTGAGATGAACACCCGGTTGCAGGTGGAACACCCCGTGACCGAGGCAATCACCGGCATCGACCTGGTCGAATGGCAGTTGCGCATCGCGCGCGGCGAGCCGTTGGCGCTGACGCAAAGCGATGTGCAGTTTGACGGGCACGCCATTGAAATCCGCATCGCCGCCGAGAACCCAGCCGAGAATTTCCGCCCCGAGACGGGCCAGATCACTCTTTGGGATCCGCCCGCGAGTGTGCGGCTGGACACCGGGGTAGAGTCCGGTTCGGTCGTCGGCCACCATTATGATTCAATGATTGCCAAGCTGATCGTCCACGCGCCGGACCGGATCGGGGCGATCCGTCGGGCGGTCACCGCGATAGATGCCTTTGCCGTCGGCGGTGTCGGCCTGAACCTGGCCTATCAGCGCGCGCTGCTGGAACACCCGGATTTTCAGATGTTCCGGCACCATACCTCGGGCCTGCCCGAGATGTTCCCGGGTGGCTGGACGCACCCGTCCGCCGATCCCCAGGACTTGTCCCTTGCTGCAATCGCGCTGCATCTGCATCTCGCCCCGGCAAGTGCGTCGCCTTGGGAAAGCCTGGGATCATGGCGGCTCACGGCTCCTGCCGGACGGCTCGGTGCGGCCTCCTATTGGGACACAACCAACGAAGCGCCGATCCGCGTGACCGGGTCCGGGCCGGGGCCCGGGACGGTGCTTGCCGCCGTACAGCCGGACGGCCAGACAATAACGGCCGAAAATGTCGCCCTGACAGGGAACCGTCTGAGCGGACGCATCGACGGCGTTCCGTTTTCGCGCATCGTCCATGTCGTGCGCGCGCCGGGTCACTGGCGGGTGCACCTGCAAACCCCTGCCGGAATGACCGCGACAGACCTGCGTACGCTTGAAGATCAGCATCTGCATCGTGCCGCCACCGGCGGATCTGGCGGCGCTGACATGTTGTCGGCGCCCATGCCCGGCGCCGTTGCCGAGGTACGTGTCGCGCTCGGCGACCGCGTCGAAGCCGGTGACACGCTGGTGGTGCTGGAGGCCATGAAGCTCTTGCAAAGCCTGCCCGCGCCGGTCGCGGGCGTGGTGACAGAAATCTATTGTGCACCAGGCGATACGGTCGCCGGGCACGCCCCACTTATCAAACTCGACCCGGAGGAAAACACATGACCAGACAAGACACCATCACCGCGGCCACCGGCCCGTTCAACGAAGACCTCAACATGATCCGCGACCAGCTGCGCCGGTTCATTGAAACCGAAGTAACAGCCAAGGCGGAGCCCTGGGAAGAGGAGGGCATGGTGCCCCGCAACGTGCTGCGCCGAATGGGCGATCTGGGCGTGCTGGGCATGCGCTATGACGAACAATATGGCGGTGCGGGGCTGGACGTGATGTCCAGCGTGGTACTGGCCGAAGAGGTGGGGCGGTCTACCTTCGGCGGGTTCTCGGCCACGGTACTGGTCCATACCGATATGGCCTCGCCGCATCTGGAAAATGCCGGCACGCCGGAACAGAAGGCGCGCTGGATGCCATCGATCATATCGGGCGAAAAGATCACCGCCGTGGCCGTGACTGAACCGGGCGCAGGATCGGACGTGGCTGGCATGCGTACCCGCGCGGTGCAGGACGGGTCGGACTGGGTGCTGAACGGCACCAAGATGTTCATCACCAACGGCGTGCATGGCGACCTCTACTTTGTCGGTGCCAAGACCGATCCCGATGCAAAGGGTTCCCGCGGGATCACCATGTTCGCGATCGAAAAGGGTACGCCGGGCTTTTCGGTCGGTCGGGCGCTGAACAAGACCGGCTGGCTCTGCTCGGACACGGCCGAACTGATCTTTGAGGATGTCCGCATCCCGGCCGAGGATGTGCTGGGCGAGGTTAACAAAGGCTTTTATTCGGTGATGAAAAACTTCCAGAACGAACGCATCGTCCTGGGCGCAATGGCCTGTGCCGAAGCGCAATCCGCGCTGGACATGACAGTGGAATACGTCAAGCAGCGCAAGGCCTTTGGCGGTGTTCTATGGGACAAGCAGGTGGTGCGCCAGCGGCTGGCAGACTGCCAGACGAGGATCGCGGCGGGACGGCAGCTGGTCTATCATGCCGCAGGTCTGGACGCGGCGGGCCACGATTGCGTGCAAGAGGTCTCGATGGTCAAGGCCTATTGCGGCGAACTGGTAAACAGCGTGCTCTACGACTGCGTCCAGTTTCACGGCGGCATGGGCTATATGCGCGAAACCCCGGTTGAACGCATGTCGCGCGACGCCCGTGTTCAGGCCATCGGCGGCGGTGCGAGCGAGGTCATGCTGGAAGAAGTCGCCAAGCGCATGTGAGCTTCCCTATCCAGCAAATCAACGATCTACAGAAACAAGGACGAAACAGATGAATTTGGAAGCCACTCAACGCCAACCGGTCGCAAGACTGACCCGAGAGATCTCAATAATACTCATCGGCACAATACTTCTGACACTATCCGCCAAAATCGCGGTGCCGTTCTACCCGGTACCGATGTCAACACAAACCCTGGTGGTCTTGGGTCTCGGCCTTTTCCTGGGGCCGGTGCGCAGTAGTCTAGTTGTCGCTGCGTACCTTCTGGAAGGTCTGTTTGGCCTGCCGGTTTTCGCTGGCACGCCTCCCGCACCGGCGGGTCTGGCCTATTTTGCGGGTCCCACTGGCGGATTCTTGATTGGGTTTGCGCTCGCGGCGGCGGCTGCAGGATGGATGGTTCAAAAGCTGGCAGGGCTTCCGCCTTCAATCAGAGCATCTGTAGCGGTCCTTTCCGGTTCGATACTTATGTATTGCGCAGGGCTATTCTGGTTGGGTAGCTTTGTCGGCTATGGCGAAAAATTGCTGAACGCCGGGCTTTACCCGTTCCTGCTTGGAGACCTGACGAAGGCAGCAATTGCTGTAGTGCTGTACACAGGTTTCCATAATCGGGGTCACGCTTGACTGCTGGGCTTTGTTGCCTTGTTCCAGCGCCGGTTCTGACCGGCGCTGGACGCCAGCCCGAGGCTTCCAAAGCTATGCAAAAGCAAAAGGCGGCTTTGCAAGTCCCAGACTTTTCACTGTCAGAAAGTGGTCGTATTCAATGACAAAACGCAGCATGTTTCACACAGAGCCGGAACCGTGTCGCGCGCGTGCAGAACAGGTGGCCGAGGGAATCCTGAGGATCGTTGCGAGCAATCCCGGGAAGATGACCTATCACGGGACGAACAGCTACATCATTGATACACCTGACGGTCGGTTCATTCTCGATCCGGGTCCAGCAGAAGACAGTGCACATTTCGAAGCAATTGTCGAGAATCTGGGAGGCAACCCGGCCGGAATTCTAGTGTCACACCACCATTCCGATCATTTCGGTGCCGTGCCGGGATTGCGCGAACGGACAGGTCTGCCCGTTTATGTTTCGCGTGCCTTTCCAGACGATGCATTTCAACCCGACGGGTTTTTGGAAGACGGGCAAAGGATTGCCGGTCTTACTGTCCTTCACACACCCGGTCACGCGAGCGATCACCTCTGCTTTGCGAAGCTGGATGGAGTGTTATTCACGGGCGACCACGTGATGAGTTGGAACAGTTCGATCGTCAGCCCCCCTGACGGCAACATGCGTGATTACTGCGACCAGCTTCAACGGCTTATTGATCGCGACGATAGGATCTGCCTGCCGGGTCACGGGCCCGTACTCCAGGATCCGCGCCCTTACATCGAACGGTTACTTGCCAACCGGATGCGCCGCGAGACCCAGATCCTCAAGCATCTCCTAAATACTTCCGATACAGTCCAGAATATCGCCGCTTCAGTCTACAAGAAATCTGACCCGCATATTGCAATGGCCGCCGAAAGGAATGTTGTGGCTCATTTACAGAAACTTCTTTCTGAATCGCGAGTGGCTCAGGAAGAGGGGATCTGGAGGGTAAATTAACATAAACTTCATTATGCGACTTTATATTTAGCGTTGCGATAGTATATTATCGTATGTATGCTGAACTCCTGTCACGGAGGTTCCTCAGCATGCGCCATTTACTCACGAAGCTCCTCTCCTCGGTCGCGGTCGCTTTGACCGTGACAGGTTCTTCGCTACCGGTCCCCGCGCGCGCGCAGACCTACGCTATCGATTGCGCGATCCTCTTGTGCCTGTCTGGCGGATGGCCCGCTTCCGTCCCTTGTAGTCGGGCTCGCGCCGAATTCATCAGGCGGATTACGCCCTGGCCGGTGGAACCGCCGCTGCAGATCTGGCGCTGTCCCATGGGCGCCTCCTATGAGAGCGATCGGCCATTAGACAACTCTGGCCGCATCTTTGAAGCCTTGTACCAGACGGACAGCCGTCGACCGCTACAATCCTTGCCAGTCCATGATCTCGTTCCCACCGACCCGGCACTCCGGCTTGTTCAGGATCGCGCGGACATCGATATCAGCGGACCTGAGTTCAACTTCGTGCGATCCATCAGAGTCTTTGATGTGCGGTATGCGCGGCAGCACGAATCCGGTCGTGACGGTGACTGCAATCGTAGCGAGACTGTAGTCCTTGGCACTTACGGGACCCAAGGCGATTTCGCTTGGCATAGATCTTCGATAACTGCCCTGCCCGAAGCCCATGTGGGACTTGAACGATGGGGCCAGAATTGCCCTGGTATCTATCATCGATCTGTCTTCGTCGATTGGCGTGACTACGAGGGCAACTACGGCTTTGAACAGGTGAACTACTGACCCGACGACAATTGGCTCGGTCTGGAAGACCGGTATCGCGGACGTGTGCAATTGCGCCTCGCGGGCCTGGTAGTCGAAGGGCAGCATGGCGTTTCGGCAAACGCCGCGAGATTGCCCTCCTCACCCGCCCTCGTCTCTTCCGATCTGCGTGAGCGCGTCGAAATCAATTTCCTGCTTCTGTTCCGCAGTGAGGTCCGGCCGGATTTCCGATACCGGCTTGGGCCCATGGACGTCCCACATCACCACATGCGCGCCTGTAGTCCAGCGATACACCCAACCAACAACGCTGCACCCATCGGTCCCGATCAGATTTGCGATCGCAACGCCCTCACCTTTATCATCGTTCACTGTTTACGGACTTCCTGCACTGTGGCTCTGATATTGCAGCGTGACGAACAGCGGTGCTCGCCTGCACCGCATGCCGCGCTTAGGGGATGTTGACTAACTGCTCTTTGTTGAGAAGCTCACTTCAAATGGGGACGCACGAATCGGAGCGTCCCAAAACTTCTTTGTTTTCAAATCTTGTGGTCGGGCTCCGTGGCGGCTTCGACGATCGCCAATATCTCGAAGGGGTCAAATCCGATGGCACGCGACAATTGGATAAGCTCAACGACGTCAATTCGGCGCTCTCCGCTTTCGACACGGGCCACGAACGATTGGTGATGCCTGAGTTTGACTGCCAATTCTTTCTGGCTGAGTCCTGCTTTATTCCGGGCGTCGACCAACGCCTGGCACAGAGCCTCCTGACCTTTGCTTCTGATTGTTTTCGCCACGCGTCACATACCTTTTGTGACGTCGCTAGCGGATGGAATCTGTTATCTAAAAAGTAGATATATGAGGGTGTTATCGGCGTCTGGTTTCCAAGGGGTTCAAGTCTGGTGCATGCCCAGAGGCCCATCAATCCCCAACCATTTCCAGAAACCGACCGTAGTCGTGGCTAACTTCGCGCGCTTCCTCGAATGCACGCGCGCGCTCCTGCTCGAGGCAGCGGAAGTAGTCCTGAATGTCCGCGATGTAGACCTCAAAGTCCCGTCGGATGATGTCGGCATAATCCCGGGCGGCCTGCGAATCGCTTGGAACGAATGGCCGGAGCGGGGCGAGACAGGATCCGGCCTGGCTTGCGACCGGAGCGAGCATCAGGAGGGCCACAGCCTGCATCGTCACCCATCGGCTCAACCGCAGGTTTCTGAAACCCCTATTTTCCTTGATAGACGCCAATGGCCGTGCCTAGAGTTTGAGTAACCGAGATACAGCCGTATCTGCCGCATTATATCTTGCGGTTAATAGTATACTATCGTAACTCTGGGCTTCAAGTGGGAATGCCCGGGCGTTGCGCGTTTGAAGAAAGCGTGAGCCGGGCCATGAACTGGGACATCGAAGCACCGAATGTGGTTACGGAAGCACGTTTCCGCGAACTCGTGGAAAGTGGCTATAGCGCTGAAATCCTCTGCCAGGAGTCGGCACACAAGAAGGGCCCGAGTTATTACGGGGTCTGGATCATGCGCGTCGTCTCTGACGATGGCGTGGAAAAGCTGCTGGTCACGGCCCGCACCCGGACGACCTATAACGACATCAAGATCCGCGAGTTCAAAACCATCACGGGCGTGGTCTCCTTCCTTATCGGGATCGGCTTCTCTCATGCCGATGTGCCGCTCGAAGAAGGCCAGCAGACAACGCACAAGCTGGCTGCGAGCGACAAGGGCGGCAGCAAGTAGCCTTCTCCTTTTCTGGTTTCTCGCGGGTTCAGCCACTGCGCAGATGGTACTGGTCATGGAGAGCGATGGCTCTCTGACCCCGTCCCGCTCCCAGGACAGCTTTGCCCGCAATTACAATGACGGCATCGGACAGGGGTCCGCTGCTGATGAGCTGGCATTCCTCGGTGAAGATGAACCAGCTATTGAACCTGACGCATTGCGTTTTGCAGCACTCGCCCGTTCGGCACCCCTGCCCCGCGCCGATGTTCTGGCGGCCATCGAATCCACCGCCCTTCGCTACGCCGGGCATCCCGGGCTACGCCGCGCGGATCTCTCGGTTCGTGATTGGCTGACCCTCTACCGCGCAAATATCGAGGTCGAGAGCGCCTACCGCCAGGAGGCAGTCTCGAGTGCAGGAGCAATTGGCCTAGGGCAGCTGATGCCCGCGACGGCGCGCGATCTCGGTGTCGACGCGCGTGATCCACTTCAGAACCTTGATGGCTCAGCCCGCTACCTCGCGATGATGTTGGACACGTTCGGCGATCCGCGTCTTGCCCTCGCAGCCTACAACGCCGGCCCAGATGCGGTCCGCCAATATGGCGGCTTTCCCCCCTACCGAGAAACCCAGAACCACGTGGCCCGCGTCATGGCCGTCGTGGCCCGATTGGAAGGATCAAATTCATGAAACAGATTTCAAACCTCTTTGTCGCCTCGCTGGCGCTATTCCTGTTCATTGCCGAGCCCGCCCTTGCACAGAGCATCGATCTCTCCCCGATCCAGAGCTTGTTGCAGGGCATTGTCGATGCGCTGACCGGACCTCTTGGTGTGGTCATCGCCACACTCGCGGTCCTCGGCGTCTTCCTCAGCTGGTTCTTCAACATCATCGATCTCCGCCAGGCGCTCTGGGTCTTGGTCGGGATCGCCGGTGTTGCCGCCGCCCCCACCATCGTTGCAGCGGTCTTCGCCGGTGCCTGAGCGCTCGCCCCTCTTCCTTGGCCTCGTGCGCCCACCAAAGCTTCTGGGCCTGCCCATCATGTATGCGATGATCTGGCTTTTTGGCTCGGTGCTGCTCTTCGTCTGGGTCCAGCACATCGTGATTCTTGGGGTTGCGATCGTGCTCTATCCGGTTCTTTGGAAAGCGGCCGATTGGGATCCCCGATTCATCGACGTGATGATGACCGCTCTGCAGGAGACGCCGCCGACGCGGAACAGAAGCATCCATGGCGGGGACAGCTATGCGCCATAATGATGCCCTGGACGAAACGCTTGATCCCCACACCCTGACACCGAACTGGTATGCGCGAGAAACGCGCCTCGCGCATATGCTGCCCTATGTCAGCTTGGTCGATGACCAAACGGTGCGCACGCGGGTGAACGAACTGTTCCAATGCATCCGCCTCGACGGGGTCAACAGTTACACAACTGATGATGCCTATCTCGATAAGGTCACGTCACTCTTTGCCCGTATCGTCGCCCAGCTTGGTCCAGAATTCAGCTATTATGTGCACAAGGTCTCCAAGGCGATTGCGCCGGAACTGGAGCCGGTGCCGGAGAACAGCTTCGCGGGCGAGGTGGACCGGCTTTGGCGCGCAAAACTCAAGACCAGTGGCCTGCGCGACAAAACCTTGACGCTGACGGTCATTCACCGCCCGCCCCCGAAAAGCGTCCTGCCGTTCTTGAACCGCAGCGCGCCGGACCGGCTGAAAGAAGCAACCAAGAAGCGCCTGCGCCGTCTGGGCGAAGCCGTGAGTGTGTTCGTGTCAGGCCTCACCGAGTTGAACCCGCGTGTGCTGACCTCCGATAGTGGCGAGTTGATCGGGTTTCTGGGGGCCCTGAACACCGGCCAGGAATTGCCGCTCTATCCTGCCAACACCTACGGTTTCCTGTCTTTCAACGTCGCCAATACCCGCGTGACGTTTCAGGGGGATCACTTTGAGCTTTCCGAAGGCGTTGTCGGCCATCGCTACGGCAAGAGCTTCACTATCGGGGAATACTCCGAAGCCACATCCTGCACGATGTTCGACATGCTCAACCTGCCAGTCGACATGATCGTCACGCACTCCTTCACCCCGATCAATTCGAACCTGATGGCGGGCCGGATCAAGCGGCAAAAGCGCCAAATGCAAGCCTCACAGGATGCGGCCCTCTCACTGATGGAAGCGCTCGACATCGCCGCAGATGATCTCGAAGCCAAACGCCAGAGTTTTGGCGAACACCACATGGTCGTGACGATCTTTTGCGACACGCTGGACGAGTTGCAGACCCTGAGCGCCGAGATCGTCAACGCCGCGGCCACCGAGGGCGTGAAGATGATCGGCGAACGGGTCGCCGCCAAGGCGCACTACCTCAGTCAGCATCCCGGCAACCAGCCCAAGCGCGTGCGCGCCAGCGCCATCACCAATCGCAACTTCGCGGATTTCGCGGCCTTTCACCGGACGCAGCTCGGCAAACCCGCCGCGAAAACCCCATGGGGCCGGGTCGTCACTTATTTGCCCACGCCGGAGCAGAGCGCCTACCGGTTTTCCTATCACGAGCAAGGCTCGCCCGACAAAGAACCCACCAGCGGCCATACCCTGATCATGGGGCGGCCCGGGTCAGGTAAGTCTGTGCTTTCGGCCTTCCTGATGACCCAGGCCCGTCGCGCGGGCGCCCGGGTCTTTGTCTTCGATTACCGTCTTGGTATGGAGATGGCGGTCCGCGCGAATGGCGGGCGCTACGCGTCCCTGAACGCTGGTCAGCCCACGGGCCTCAACCCGCTCTGGACCGAGACAGATGCGCGCGGCACTGCCTGGCTCTCGGACTGGCTTGCGACCCTGCTCTACCGTGCCGACAAGCCGCTGACGCCTGCACAAACCAACCGCATCCAGGAAGTCGTGCGCCAGAACGCGCAAGCTACAAACCCTGCCCTGCGGAACTGGCGGGATTTCGCGTCGCTTTTTGTGTCCACCGATGATGGCGGCGATCTGCACCAGCGCCTGCTCGAGTGGACCGAAGACGGCCGCTATGGCTGGATCTTCGGGCAGAGCCTCGAGGACACGTTCTCGCTCAAGGGCGATGTGGTGGGCTTCGATCTGACCGGCATTCTCGACAGCGAGGCCGACAAGGAACGGATGGCGGTCCTGTCCTATCTTTTCCGCCGGGTCGAGCGCGAGATCGAGGACCGCCGCCCCACCATCATCGTGATCGACGAGGCCTGGAAGGCCCTCGATAACGCGTATTTCGCCGAGCGGCTGTCGAACTGGCTGGTGACCGCGCGCAAGCAGAACACCGTCGCGGTGATGATGACGCAATACGCGAGCCAGCTCGAGCGCACCCGGACCGGCAAGACCATCATCGAGGCGGTGCCGACGCAGATCCTGCTGCCCAATATCCGCGCGCAGCCTGCGGATTACGCCATGCTGAACCTCACGGAGAAGGAGCTCGACGTCCTTCTCAACACGGGCAGCAACAGCCGTTTGGCGCTGATCCGCGACGATCAGGGCTCGATCGTGGTCGATGCCGATCTCAGTGCTCTCGGGCCCAATCTCACCATCCTCGGCGGCATGGAGAAAGGCGAGGCGCTCGTCGGCGCCGATTACCGCGACCGCCCAGACTTCTGGAGGCTTTCATGATTCGTACCCTGTTTCTTCTCACCGCGCTCGGCGCTTTGGCCTCCTGCGCCCAGTACCAGGAACCGCAGGCGAACTGCTTCACATTCCTCGCGTCCACGGCACCTGTCGCGCCTGATTGCACCTTTACGCCTCTAGATGCGCCGGAGGGCGACATTGAAGTCTAGCCTGCCTCATATCCTGGCACTTTGCCTGCTGCCCGGTCTCGCCTTGTCTCAAGGCGTGCCGACCAATGACAGTGGGCTGACCGCGCGTGACATCGTCGAGACTGGCGATCGCGAGGCTGACTTGGCCGTTCAGGCGGACAAGCTTGCCGTGCGCGAACTCATTGCCGAGATCGAACGGGAGCAGCTGGAAACCCTGCAACGCATCCTCGATGCCCAGACCAGCTTCGGCGGTCAGGGCTTGCCGGCTATGGTCTTGGGGCTAGAAAGCGGCAGCGGGGATCCGGCCCGGTCAGTCGAGGCGGTCTATGGCAATGCCGACATCGACCCCAATCCCGGCGGTGCGCAGATGTTCGGCGACGCCGCCGAGAACATCGAGCAGCTCATCATCCGCGTCGCCCAGGAAACCAGCGGCTTTGCGGGAGTTGGCCGCGCAGGGCTCTCACCCGTCCAGTGGCGCGCGTTGCTGCAAGCGCTCATCTGGCAGGAAAGCCGTTTCACCATTGGGGCACGGTCTCCCGTCGGCGCCTATGGTCTCACCCAGATCATGCCGGGCACCGCCAGCGATCTGGGCATTAACCCGGAATACTATGACAGCCCTTACCTGCAGGTGCATGGCGGCGCGCGCTATCTCGCGACCCAGCTCAACACATTCGATGGCAATATCATCAACGCGCTCGCGGCCTATAACGCCGGACCAGGCCGGGTTTTCGAGTATGGCGGCGTGCCGCCCTTCCGCGAGACCCAGCACTACGTCCAGGTGATCCCCGAACGCTATAACCTCTATTTGACCCGTATCGGCGGGATCGAAGCGCTTGGCACGATCGACCCCGCGCTTCTGGCCAATGCTAACCTCTCAATCACCGGGCACGGCGCTGCCTTCTATGGCAACAACTCACCAGCCGCGATCCACCAAGCCGCCCTGCGCATCCGCGATATCGTCGAACGGATTTCCGAAACCGAGGACGTGCAGGAGAGCGTCGCGCTCAACACCTATGCCCGCGCCGAACTCGTGCGCCTCGTCGCTGCACGCATCCGGCTTCAGGCTGCACGCACCCGAGTCCTCTCTGCCGAGGAGCTGGCCCAGGCCAGCGCCCGCATGGCCGAAGGCGCGTTCATGGATTTTACGATCAGGGAGATTGAATGATGGGACGTCTGCTCTTGAGGACAGCTTTGGTCACAACGCTTGGCATGGGCTTGCAGTTCAGCGCCCTACCCCCTGTCGCAGCACAAGGCGTGCCCGTCGTCGATACCCAGAACATCGCGCAAAACATCCAGCAGCTCCGGCAGATGATCGAAGACGAGATCCTGCAAAACGAGCAGCTGACGCAGCTCCGCGAACAGCTTGCCACACTCACGGAACAACTCGCGGAGCTGCAACGGACCTATGAAGCGCTCACCCGTCTCGCCGAACTGCCGGAAATCATCCGCACCGAGATGGAAGACGAGCTGAACGGCCTGCTCGATCAGGAGTTCGGGGATATCCTAGCGACCATCGAAGCCATCAAAACGGGCGATTTCTCAGGCCTCTCCGGTTCTGGCGCAGGCGAAATCGAAACCCAGATGGATCGGGTGCTGGCCGATCTCGGATTTGACGATGACACCCTCTCGGAAATGGCCACGAGCGGCAATCCCGGGGCCAACCGCGTGGCGACGCAGGCCACCACCGGTGCCCTTGTCTCGGCGGCGGCCCAGAACAGCTATGAGGATGCCGGCCAATCGCTCGAGCGGGTCGACCGCCTTGTCGGACTCATCGACGACATGGACGAACTAAAGGAAAGCATCGATCTCAACACGCGCGTGACCGCGGAGCTCGCCATTGCGCTGGTCGCCATGTGGCAACTCGAAGCCATCCAGACCGTGGGCGATGGCACCGGCGGCGTGATCGATGCCGCCACCATCGCCGAAGAACAGCGCTTCATGGATTTCACTTTGCCGGACCTCCGGGCAGACTAAGGTGTTTCGAAATTGACCCAGAATTTGAAATATCGGTTTTCGCGTTCGAGCGCAGCGAGAGGCAGCGAAGAACCGATTCAACTCATTTCGAAACGCCGAGCGAGGGCATGACGCGTGGCGAGTGAACAGGACATCATCGAAGAGGAGCTGGTCTATGGTGCCCTGCGCCGCGAACGGCTCTGGCAGCGCCTTGGGCTCATCGGGCTCATCTTCGGCATCCTCGGATGCCTGAGCGCGGCGGCAGTCGCAATTCTCGATGTCGATCCGCCGCCTGTGGTCGTGCCCTATGATCCTGCCACCGGCTTTGCCCTGCCCGAGGCTTCGGTGGGCGCGACTTCGGTCACAGCCAACCAGGCGGTCATTGAGGCGGAGGTCTTCCGCTATGTGACCGACCGCGAGGTCTATAACCAGCTCGACAACGATCTGCGCATCCGCAGCGTGCTGCGCCGCTCGGACGGGGCGGCTGAAAGCGGGCTGCGCCAGATCTGGAACAGCGCCAATGAGAACTACCCGCCGACAGTTTATGGCCCCAATGCCCGGCTCGATGTGGAGATCCTCAGCATCAATCGCATTGGCAACAACCGCGCCACCGTGCGCCTGCGCAAGCGTCTGACATCCATCAATGGCGTCCAGACCGGGCTCTTCACCGCCACGCTTCTCTTCGAGTTCCGCCCCGAGACCCGCCGCTCCATCGACGAGGTCTGGACCAACCCGTTCGGCTTCACGGTCCTCGAATATTCCATCCGCTCCGACAGATTGGAGAATTAGTTTGCTTAAGAAGGCCCTCGTAACAATTGTGCTTGTGCTGCTGCCAGGTCTCGCCCTTTCCGAAGCCATCCCGCGCGGCGGTCCCAACGATAATCGCGTGCGCGTGGCCACCTACCAGGAGGGTCAGGTCTACCGTCTCAACGTCTCGCTTACCCATGTCACCACCGTCGAGTTTGGCGAGGGCGAAAGCATCCGCTCGATCATCGCGGGCGACACGGAAGGTTTTGAGATCGACGGCGTGCCGGGTGGCCAGGCTTTCGCGATCAAGCCCGTCGCGCGTGGTGTCCATACCAATGTGACGGTCTATACCAACCGGCGCAGCTACTATTTCAACGTCCAGGAAGCGCGCAGCCCGACCTTCTACGTGGTCCAGTTCCGCTATCCTAACGACGCTACCCGCCCAACCCGCGCCATCGCGGCGCAAGCTCCCAACTACAATTATGGGGCCAGCGCACGCACCGAGTTCACGCCGACACGCGTCTGGGATGATGGAACATTTACGTATTTTGCGTTCCCGCAGAATGCCCCTGTGCCCGCGATCTTCCGTTATGGGGGCGGGCGCGAGCGGACGGTGAACACGCAGGCCACCGAGGACGGCGTGATCCGCGTCTCCGGCGTGAACAGGCAATGGGTCCTGCGGATCGGTGACGAGGTGGTCTGTATCGAGGCCACGCCACCAGCAGGGGCGTCGTCATGAGTGACACAGGCAATGCCGAGCTGGAAAAACGCCTCGCGGCCCTGGAGCAAGGCAGCACGCGTCGCCTGCCTGCCGCACCGCGCCGTTCGCCGCTCCTGGCGCTGGTGGTGGCGCTCGTCATCGGTGCTGGCGGGGCGATGCTCTACCTGCTCTCTCAGCCCGAGGAAGAGGAAGCCCTGCCCACCGCGACGCCAGATGTGTTCCAAAACGAGGGCGATGGGTTCGGGGCCATCGAAACCCTGCCGCCGCCCGAGCCCGAAGTGATTTTGGTTGCACCCGATCCGGTCGAGCCAAACGCGGAACTCCTGAGCCAGATCGCAGCCTTGCAGGCTCAGATCGAGGAATTGCGCAACGCCCCCGAACCGGTCGTCGAGGAAGATACCGCCGCAGCAGAAGCCATCAATGCACTGACAGCCCAGATCGCGGCGCTGCAGGCCACCTCGGAAGCCGCGCAGCAACGCTTCCAGGACGAGCTCAATGCCCGGGATCGAAACCTCGAGCAGTTGCGCATGGATCTGGAACTGCTCCAACTCGAAGCCAATCGCCCTGCCCCCGCGCCCTTAGGGCCGTCTGAGGACGAGCTGCGCGCTCGGGAAGAAGAACGACTGCGCCGCGAAGAAGAGGCACGCCGGTTGGCGGAACTCGAACGCCGCGCTGCCGAGGAACGCGCGTTTCAGGAACGCCGCATCGCCTCACCGACCATCGCCTTTGGTGGCACGTCCGGAGCGAGCGAGGCCGCTTTGACGGAACGCACCTTCGGCGAGGTGACGGATTTCGTGCTGAACGGCGCGCTGCCCACATCCGTCACCCAGGCCGAAGTCATCGCCAATCCGTCGAACACCATCATCCAGGGCACGATGATCCAGGCCGTCATGGAAACAGCCCTCGACAGCTCCCTGCCCGGGCAGACCCGCGCTGTCGTCTCGGAAGATGTCTTCAGCTTCGACGGCTCCCGCCTCCTGATCCCCCGTGGCTCCCGCCTCATCGGGCGCTATCGCTCGGGCGTCGATATCGCGCAGCGCCGCGTCACGATCGCTTGGGACCGGATCATCTTGCCCGACAACCAGACGATCCAGATCAGCTCTTTCGGGGGCGATGAACTTGGCCGCTCCGGCGTGACCGGCTTTGTCGATACCCGCTTCGATGAGCGCTTCGGCTCAGCGGCGCTGATTTCACTGATTTCCGCGGCGCCGAGTGCAGCCGCCGCAAATGTGCAGGACGAGACAGCTGCGGACGTTCTCGAAGACGTGGGCGACGATCTGGCCGATGCCACCGACTCTGTGATCGGCGACTACCTGTCCATCGGGCCCGTCATCTATGTCGACCAGGGCTCCCGCGTCACGGTGATGGTCGACCGCGATCTGGAGATCTTCTGAGCCGATGTCGCTGAGCTATCTCGAAACCTCGCTCGACCGGATCGACGCCGCTGCCCGCGACGATGTCATCGAGATCTGTATCAACCCCGACGGCACCTGCTGGGGCGAGTTCCAAGGCGATCATTTCATGCGCGCACTGGATCAGAGGCTGACCGCGACAGACGTGAAGGACCTCGGCAACCAGATCGCCTCTTCAGCCAATACCACCATGAGCAAGGACCGCCCTATCGTCTCGGTCTCGATCACCTACAAGGGCCGCCCGATCCGCGCCCAGGTCATCACGCCGCCCGCGGTGCTCTCCGCGATGTCGATCAGCTTGCGGTTCTTCTCGAACCTGCCGCTCGAGGGGATCAAACTCGACTTTCTCTATGGCAAGGAACGCAAGCTCGAAGAGCTGCGCCTCGAAAAAGCGCGGGAGCTGCGCGAGGTCGTGGCCGCAGGTGTCATCGATGATGCGCTGGCCTTCTGCGTCGAGAACAAGCTCAACATGATCGTTTCGGGCGGCACCTCCACCGGCAAGACCGTGGCCGCGCGCAAGATCCTGTCTCACGTCCCATCAGAGGAACGCATCGTCACCATCGAGGAAGCCGCCGAGCTTCTGCCTACACAGCCCAATGCCGTGACCCTTATCGCCAACCGGGATGCGGAATTCCAGACCGCCGATGTGCTGCTCACAGCAACCCTGCGGATGCGCCCCGACCGGATCATCCTTGGCGAGGTACGCGGCAAAGAGGCCATGACCTTTCTCGAGGCGATCAACACCGGCCATGGCGGTTCCATGACCACGCTTCATGCCGAAACCCCGCAGCTCGCCGTGCAACGCCTCGCGATCGCAGCCCTCAAGACCGAGATCCCGATGACCTATGCGGACATGATCCAGTACATCGAGAACTCCATCGACGTGATCATCCAGGCCGGTCGTCATGACGGCCGGCGCGGTATCACCGAATTCTACCTCCCCGGCACAAGCGAAATCGGAGCATCCCAATGAAGACCTTTGAGTATGACATCCTCTCCTTTCCGATGACCCGCAAGACCAGCCTCGCCGACATGAAAAACACCTTGAATGCAAAGGGTGCGGAAGGATGGGAAGTCGTATCATTCAACTCCTCGGAATTCGCCAACGTGGGACACACGGTCTTCTTGAAGCGCGAAACCACAGCCATCGGAGCAACGTCATGAAGCAGGCGCGGTGTCTCATTGCCCTGATCGCGATGGCCGTTGGCCTGACGGCCGGGCCCGCCTTCGCCGAGCGCAACCTTGTGCCGACGCTTGAGCCCAGTTTCAACGTCTGTACGGACCGCCCGGCGGAACCTACCTGGATGCAAGAAATCCCCCTGCGCCAAGCCTATCAGCGCGTATTGGTCCAAGACATCTACCGCGCCCAGAACCTCGAGCGGATCGTCGAGACCGGCAGCTGCGACTGCGCAATCCGGTTCCCAACTTGGGACGAGGCCGAGGCCACCTTCCGCGAACACCACGCCAGCGCCGAACGGTGGGAAATGCTGCAAGCCTCGGATGTCTACAACCGCCGCGCCAACGACGCCCGTCTCGAGGCCAAAGCAATCTGCGAAGCCGCGGGCAACTGGTGAGGCACAACCCCAATGAGCGTCGTTACCTATTTCGTTGAAACCTCACAGGGCTATCTCGACACCGCCGCCGAAACCCAGTTCGGATCTGTCGCGGCGACGGTTGGCACCTTGCTGGTGTTGGGCACAACGCTGGTGGTGATCCTCGTCTTCCTGAACATGATCTACCAGTACAAGGCGATGGACGGTCGTACGGCCTTTTGGCTCGCAGTCAAGATCGGGCTCATCGGGATATTTGCGACAAACTGGGTGCAGTTCAACGCGCTCTCCTCCGCCATCCTCGCCGGGATCGACAGCATCGCCGGCGCACTTGTCGCTTCGGTCGGGGGCGGCAGCCCCGGACCCTCCGGCACGTTCGCGGAAGAGTTCGATCGGCTGATCTCGGAACTCGGCGATTACCTGAACGCCGCCGGGTCCGAGCTGAACTGGATGGCCGGTGCCATGCTCGACATCGTCGGTGTTCTTCTACTCTCGATCCTGGGCGGTCTGGCCGCCTTCATCTTGGTAGCCTCTCGGCTGATGATCGCGCTCCTGATCGGGATCGCCCCGGTGATGATTTTCCTGACCCTCTTCGAAGTGACCAAGGATTATTTCGCGCGCTGGCTGTCGGCGCTGATTTCCTTTGCGCTCTACCCCATCGTTGTCGCAGGCGTGTTCGCAACGATCACAGGCGTTTCCTCCGCGCTCATCGGCGAACTAGGCGACCCCGAAGGCGCCTCAAACATCGGCGCACTCATCCCCTTCTTTATGATGGTGCTCATGGCCAAGGGCTTCATTATCGCCACGCCTTTCATCGTCCGCGCGATCTCCGGAAACATCATGATGCCCGCCCTCTCGGGTGGCCTCGGCGGCGGCTACAGCTTCGCCCGCGCCGCCATGGGCAGTCAGCAGGCTTACAACCGTTACCTGATCGGCGGGGCAAGTGGCGCGGAATACGCAGCCCTCAGGGCGCGGCAGTTCTTCGGGGTACAGCAGATGCCAGTGCGGCAAGGCATGGGACAGACGGGTCAGGCAAGCGGCACTGGGTCACCGGGGGCAGGGTCTCAAATGCTGGCGCAACTTGCACGTTTGGGAAGGCTGGGGCGGAGGTAAATATGACAGACCCTGCAACATCGTGGATCAAGTTCGAACACCGTTCGCCGACCAATGAAGAAATCCAGACCGACAGGCTCGTTGGGTACTTTCGAATTCGAGATCTCACAGGAAGGATCACAACAGATCACTTTGGGAAGCTTTCTTGGGATGATGATGCCGGAACTTGGGCCATTGAAGTGTTCAGCAATGCCCTGCGCCTAACGGCTCCAGGTCAATTCATGCACGAAAGTATCGAGCCAAGTCATTGGTGCATGGTTCCTCCCTTACCAAATCATCCTGATATTGATGGTCTTCCCGAGAATTAGCGGTATCCATCACCAACTTGATTCCAAACCAATGACCGCCAACGGCCCAATCCGGACTCTCAGCACCTTGCTCGGATGCTGCGGTTGCATCCCGCATTCCGGACTTTCGCTGCGGAAGCAAAATCGATACTCAAGCGAGCTTAAGGCGATTTAGATTGGCCATAGTCAAACTTCCAACGCCCCCAAAACCGAAAAAGAACCAGTTTAGCTAAGGCCTGACCTGCCTGCCAAAAAGTATGGAATTGACTTTGTCGTTTCACGAATCTAGTATCTGAAACAGAAAGGTCACACCATGAGCGTTATCGCATTTCCAAAGCAAGCCTCCGTCTTTCAACCTGTGGCGCATTATATACGCCTGGGGGAAACGAGTTACCGAAAAGTCGCTGAACTGGCCGCTGCGGGCGTGATCAAAAGCAAGCGCTTTGTGGTTGATGGGTCGAAAATCGGCTTTCAGAAAGACATCATCCAGGTTCTGCAGGGCCTTGGTGCAGAGATCGTTCTTGATCCGCGCACCATCGAGCTCTCCGCGCGACGCAAATGTGCCGGACTAGCCGCGAGCGCCCCATGGGCGCCTGAGACACGGGGCGTACCGCTTGCGCCAGATGTGTTTAGGGGCCGTCACCCGACCGATATCTATGGGGCCATTGCGCGGTGTGCCGTCAAACATGGCGTCAGTGCCGTGTTGTCGCCGTCGCATTACCTTGCTGATCCCGGTTTTGAAGGCTGGCAGGCGATCGATCATGACGCCTGTTTGCTGTTGCGCCGCGCGCTTGATTCAGAAGACGGAAAGTCAATCGCAATAGACTATCTCGTGGCCGCGCGGCTGACGGACTTCATGGATGAGAGCTTCCAATCGAAGATGATGCCAAACCTGTCGGATCTGCCTTACGACAATCTCTGGGTGCGGGCGTCGATGTCCAAAGCTCTTGGACCGGTGAATGCGCAGCGTCTCGTGCGCACGCTGTCCCGGTGGCACAATATCGGGAAACCGATTGTGATGGATTATATGGGTGGATTGTCGGCCGAATCCTTGGCAGCCATGAATGTCGTGTCAGGCATTGCACATGGCTTTGGGGAACAAACGTCCTTCACAACCACAAAATGGGCGGAACCTCCGGAAGAACGCGACAAGGACAAGCCTGGTGGACGGGCAACCCGCATCGGTGTGTCGGCACTTGGATGCACATTTACAAGTGCGGAGCTGGATGTGCTGATGTCGGCGCATGGCGCGAAATCGGCCTTGCTGCCCAACGACCGGACGGTGCTACCAAACGGTGTGGAAGACATCCGCCGCGATCCACGCAAGTTCAACGTATACGATGCACAGCGCCGCATGGATGAGATCAACGCCATTCCGACAGTCAATCGTCCGGATCACTTTGCCGATAAGCGCATGCGCGAGGTTGTTGCCACGGCGAACAAGGCTGCGAAGCTCAATCCGAAAGCCGAGATAGCCGAGGCCAAAAATGTAGATTTGGCGAAGCTGCGCGCGCGGCTCGTCAAATTCAGTACGTCATCAGAAAAACTCAGGGGGACATATGAAAATCTTGCACAAGAACGTACGGAACAGGGGGCGACGGTGAGGGCGATCGGCGATTTGCGTCGGAGCACTCCACTCAACCAGACTGGAACGGAGAGATGACAACTACAGCAATTGCAAGGAGCATATCAGATCTTGAATCTATCGGTGGTTTGAACGGAACAGACATTGCGAATGTCACAGATGTCTCCAAAGCCACGGTCTCTCGCTGGCGCAATGGGACGAAGCGCCCGCAGCCAACCAGCGAGCGGGTTCTGTCTGACCTAATCTATGTTGTGAGGCGGTTGGAAGACTACTACTCCAATGACGAAATTCGTCTTTGGCTATACGCGCGCCATCCGCAGCTCGAAGGTCAGCGGGCCATTGACTTGATCCATGATGGCGAGGTGGTGGAGATCTTCCGCGTGCTCGATCGTCTGGACACTGACGGATATCTGTAACACATGATCGAAGGTCCCAGAGATCACACGCTCATCGATGCTCTGGAAGGACTAACGACCCAGGCATATGAAGGCCCTCTGTGGCGCGTCACGCGCGACGGGCGCGATCCGACGCTGTTCTTTGCAGGCGGCAACCGGTGGGATGACGGCACATTTGAGGTGCTCTACACCTCCTTGAGCCGGGAAGGGGCGCTTGCGGAGATGTACTATCATGTCGCGCGGGGCCAGCCGATTGCGCCTTCAAAGATCAAGTACCGGCTGCATGAGCTACAGGTGAAGATCGATGGCGTTCTCGACCTAACCGACATGTCATTCCTGTCCGGTCTTGGGATTGATCCGGCGACATATGGAAAGCTGCCTTATCTTAAGCGGGAAGGTGAGTATGAAGCCTGCCAAAAGATCGGCGAGGCTGCGCATTTCCTAGGCTCAGAGGATGAAACAGATCCCTCGGCGCTTTTGGTGCCAAATGCGCGGCATGACGGCAGCAACATGGTGATCTTCGGGGACTATGTCAGCTTTGAAGCTGTTGAGCATGTCAAAGACCATGGCGTGATCGACTGGACAAAGATCTAGCTGATACCGCGACCAAACAATCATTCTTTCGCTTTGGGGTTGAAGGGCAGCCGGAGAGTTCCCATTCTTGGACTATGGCTGACGCCCCAGCCTCCCCCCTCCAATGGGAAAGTATTCAGCATGCAGGGTATGAAATAGAGCTTTTTCTGTTCGAGCGCTCACATAAGGAGGGATTGTGAATTTTTGCTCGCAATAGGAGAAACTCAAATGAATCTATCTGCGCCGATCAATGAACTGAAACGTAAAGCGAAGCTGTTGCGTCGTGCTGAAGACATCCCACTCAATCAAGCGCTGGCGCGCATTGCCAAAGAAGAAGGCTATGCAAGCTGGGGTCTGTTGATCCGGGACTATGAGGCACAGCAGTCGAAGCCGTCTGTGCAACCGCGGACGGGCTATCAAATCACTTCACTACCGGTTGATGATGCTTACCGGAAAGAGGCAATCGAGCTGGCCAACAGCACGTTCGAGATGGTGATGCGTCGCATTGAACCGGACAATCCCAAGGGCACACGTGCACGTTGGGACGCCGAGGACTATGTCGATAATCATCACTTGAGCGCTGACATGCTGCCCATCGACAGTGAATATGCGCTTTCCTTGATCGAAGCGTTTCTTGTTCACCATGTGATCGATCTGGCTGTTCAGGCTGACGGCATGGCAGCCGAAGAGAACTAAAGATCTATTCGGTGGGCCTTTGGCCCACCGCACTTGCCGTGTGTAAACGTAAGTGACCGGAACTCAGCTCACAAACCTTGAGGCGAGGCCTGCCCAAGGTTTCTTGCCGAGTTAAACATGCGTGATTCCCGTCACTCAGCGTGATGAAGTTTCTTCTACTCTGGACCAATTGTAACAAACTCTAGCTGGTCACCTTGCGTTCTACGGCAGTACTGAACTCCATGATACGGCGCCTGAAGAACGTTCGAAAAGCTTGTTATCTCACGGAAGTCTGCAGTTAGTATGTTACTGCTTCCGTCCTCCATTTGGTGAACTCGAAAGGGCCCTGCGGGATGTCCGCTAAGGTCAAATTTCCCAGTCTGGATGCGTTTTGACCAACGCCCTTCTTTTTGTTGCGTGATCACTTCCCGAAATTGCGCCCAAAGTTTGGATGTTTCGGGCGACGGCCAGTCCGCATGCTGGCTCAGCTCTTCCACGGCTGAAGAACTGAGCCAAGTGCGCAATTCGCTTCTTTCTAAAAAGCTAGGATTCAGTTCTGCAACGACCTGCTTAGCGGCAGCTCTGGACGGCAAGCCTGCGCGCACCAGCATTGCCATTCTGTAGTCTGCCAAACCGGTATCGAGACAAGACGCTGCCATACCTGAATTTGCAAGATCACCACCGTCCCACCCATGGGCTATTCTTCGTGTCCGAACAGCTTCAATGGCCCAAACCAGCCGATACACAAAGGCGTCCTCAATCAACTTAGTATGTTCGCCTCCAATTTCTGAGATTGGATATCCTGACAGCCATTGTAGGAGTACATTTTGCCAGCCGGCTGGCAGATCCTGCCCTGCCTCTTGAGAGAAAGGCTTGATCATCAACAAATGGTTGGCCATCTCAACCAGTGAAGTATGAAGTTCGGTTACATTCCCCTGCAATGCCGCCAGGTCCGCCTGATCAAGTAGGCCTTCGAGTGCAGGAGCTTGTAAGTCAAGCTGCAGACCGCTGTCGAGTCCCACCCCCATTGCAAAAAAGCCTGTTCTTTGGATCGGCGTTGTGGAGGACCAGATTAATCTCGCGCGAGTTTGCAGAACAACTCGCTGCAGACTTCGTACACCGGGATCCAACCCAGCCATCCTACGGTCCCAAAGAGACCCGCTCAACGCTTCATCTAGCAACGCTGGCAGTGCAGCTTCATCTGCATCCAACGCTTCAATCAGGCCAAAGATGATCGCATCTAAACGGGCGACCAAGTCATCAATCGGAATACCTTCTGGATCAACGGGCTCAATCAACCAGTCTTCGCGCGAATTCGCCAAAAACTCATAGCCTTCGGCATTGTTTGCCACACCACGCTTCATGAGCTTTTTTACGACTAGATCGATGATCTGGCTTAAGCCGCTTCTGAGTGATCTTACCTTTGCGCGCTGAACCAACGACTTCCATTGCTGTCGACGATAGTCATAGTTGTCTTCCATCACATGAAGGATCAAGCCTTCGGTATCTACATAGGCACGGCCTGCCCGTCCGGCGACGTTCGCAAATTCTTCACCTGAGATTGGTGATCCGGAACGCACGATGTAGGGGGTCAACAAAACAGCAGCATTTAAATTGAGGCCCTGAGCCAGGGTCGGCGAAGCCGCGGTGACCTGTATTGTACCAGTCGCAAGCAATTTCTCGATCTCGCGCAGGAATGGGCTTGGCAACCCACCGTGATGAACTGCCATACCTATCTTAAGACAAGCCACAGCGGGATGATCGGAACCAAGCCACTCCTCCCCTATCGTAACTGCATTTTGGATCGCATCTTGATCTACTGGCAATGAATCGAAATAGTTCTTTTTCACCAATAGGATTGCTCGTTTGGCGAACCCTTCGACCCAGTTGGCTTGAGTTACAAATATGAGGACCCTTTTGTCTTCTGCGGCGAACCGCCACGCGCTCATCAAAGAAACATCTTTCATATCTCTGGGGCGTGGATTGTGATCTCCACCCGAAGCGGGCATCTCGCTCAGAAATTGTGAAACAAACGGGCCGTCCTCTTCGAGGTCATATCGCAAAGCTCCTCGATTATTCCGCCATTCCAGCGTGCCAAATCTTTGAGTGGTCGGTCGCCAGTCTGATCGTACGGCGTCACCTGGTGCGTCCGATCGGATCCATTTTGTCATGTCATCAAGCTGTTCGCCCTCCGGCAAGATAGCTGATAGACATACAATCCTACGAGCACCTGCGTCGGACCGACGAAGAAGTCTCTGGACTAAAATCTCGTACCTGACCTCGCGTTCACTCGGTCCTATCAGGTGACCTTCGTCCAGAACGATCAGACCGATATCATTGATGATGTCGGGATCATTTCTGAGGGCGAAATCGAGTTTTTCCGGGGTGGCTACAACGATATCATCCGTTTCCAGAGCGTTTGCGTCGCCAGACGACAGGCCACTTGCTCCGTAGAGTGAAGAGACTTGAAATCCCAACGGTGTAAACGCCGAACGAAAAGAACGTTCGGTCTGCGCTGACAATGCGCGCAACGGAGTTACGATTAGCACGCGCTTTTTTTGCGAAAGGCAAGTCAATGCGGCAAGCTCTGCGATCCGCGTTTTGCCAGCGCTGGTGGGTAGAGCAACCACAAGGTCATCTTCTGGATCAGCAGCTCTCGCTGCTGCATTGATCTGAGATGGCCATAACTCAACCTGTGAGCTGGATTGTGCAAAGAGCGAGGCGATGAAAAGTTCGCGATTTGAAGCAAAATTACTAGTAAGGCCACTGCTTGGCACCATAGGTAACACCACGTGAAGCGAACTAGCCCACAGATCGGTAATCAGACCCCTTGCTAGTCTCGCCACCCACCACAGTGACACATGGCCAGTTTCACCAGCCAAACCAAGTGCAGCGTCCAATTGGGCCAAGGCGAACTCTACAAGAGATGAATCCCCGGTCTGAAGAGCGAATTCAAAGTAAGCTAAGCTGCGCATGAAGCCCGTTGTGATTGCAGTACCCAACGTGTCTGTTTGATCCTGGTCGTCCGTCAGTAGAGCTTCGGTCAAAGAACCATCGCTGTTTTCGGGGTTGCCTAGCCAGTTTTGCGAAGAAGCGCGTAAACTTCGAAAGTCCCGCAAGATGAGGAAAATAAGTGATTTTTCCGCAGGGCTGAGGTTGAGATTGGCATCATTGAAATTTGGAAACAGTGCATAGGCAACAGCAGCGTAGCTGGCTAAATGGAAAGCTGCGGCTGCAACCGTCCTATGAAATCCACGCTCTGTAGTGTTTGAACTTCCGTTTCTGACAAGAGACTCGAAAATCGAGCCAGCAGTACGAAACGCATCCTTTAGCATAGGATGATGCCTGTCGAGCTCACGTAATTCGAGTGCTGCATCCAGTATCGCGAAGCCGTGGTCAGCGAGATCTGTGTCGATGGAAACCGCGAACTGGGGCGCGTCTAAGGGCAACTCACCGGCCCGACGGATAATTGCTCTTGCCTCGCCGCGTGCGATCAATCTACCTCTGGCTTCGGGCTGAAGCGCGCTTCCGAGGAATTGCTCAATTTCTTCAATCGAGCGCAAGATTGTTTACTCCGTCAAATATCTGCTCAACAAAGTTCGCATGATCTGGGATTTGAACGTGAATAATGAATTGGTCCCTAGTACCATCAGCATCTGCAAAATCATCGTCTAGCATCTCGACGGCTGGATTTCCGGTGATAGTAAACAGACAATGAGTAATTCGACCCTTAGGAACTGCTTGGCTACCCGCTTCGGTAAGAATTCTCTTTCCTAGTTCTTCTTTGGCACCGCCCATTTCAAGTAATCGGCGAGCAAGATAAATCAATGAATGGGGCGTTGGTCGACCGAGGTTCGCTTCGAGACCTGCACGGGCTGATTGAACCGTCTCGGTCGAAAGTGCTTGGGCACTCTTTGCTTCAGCCTTCAACAACTTAAGCTGCCCATTTTCAGTTTCTCCGACGCCGATGACATCCTCACCGCGCATGGCTTGATCGCGGTGGTCTTTGTAGCGAAGTTTGCGAATTGGAACTTCAAAATCACACCATTCTTCAATGACTTCAGCGCACAAAATCTCACCCAGATCGCCCGAACGACACGTCGGACCTTCAGGGTAATTGGTTCGAATAATTTCTGCGGCCCCTTCATATCCCAGGGTATCAAGGAACGTTGCGATTTCTTCGTCTTTGACGTAGTGGGAGCGCGTCCTACCAACAAGTTCAGAAACAGCGTTTTGCCGTTGTGTGTCTGCTTCGGTTGCACGCCACAAAGTCTTGCGTTGATCCGTTTCCTCGGATGTGGTGAGCCACGTATCAAAAAAATCATTCATTCTATGGGAACCTAAAAAAATATTGATCACAATATGCATTGCCGTTTAAGGCAACATGTCGGCGCATCCTGTTTTTAGCAAGCCTTTGGGAAACTCATCGCCTTTGCCTTTTTGTGGCCGGTCTCTACTTCCGCAACAATTGCTGCGGTTATCGGCTTCCGCGCATGAGCGGTTGTGAGCTAGCGGCAGTATGAAGTCGCTTGATGGTTTATTGAATGTCCGGTCTGGAAATTGAACGAGGGGCAGTTCGTGCTCGCAGCGAAAGTCCGGTTTCCGTCCTCCCCGACAAACAGGCGATGTCCGCCACCCTATCGCGCAACCAGCCTTTCACCATCCTCCTCTCGCAGCATCGCTTCCATTTCGTCCAAGCCATCGACTGCAGAGCGCATCTGCGCCTCATCAGCTACGCTCGCAGCTTCAGAATCCACGACGCCGCTGCCAAAATCCATCTCCATCTGGCGCTGTTCCTCGGCGATGACGGCTTGAACGACAGGCGCGGTCTTCTTTGGAGCGGCGTCGGCTTGGCCTGACGGTTGACCATCGCCAGCCTGGCTCGCCCTCTCCACATCGGCTTCTGTTCCCCCTGGCCCATCCGACGGCGGCGTCATCGGCATGGCGCGCACACTCAGCGGCAGCGTGCCTTGCGATCCCCCTCCCCCCGGCTCTGGAAACGGCAATTCACCCGTCTGCGCCGCGTGGATCGCCTTGAACAGCCGGTCGTCAAAATACTGAATCCGCTTTGCACGGACCGGCATCTGCGCATCTATCACCATGACGATCTCATCGAGCGGCAGGCGGCGCGCCTCGTCTTCAGGGAGCAAGGAGCTTTCTTCGGTCCGGGTGGATTGGCTGCGGCCCTCGAAGGGGTTCTTGCCGATGGACTGGGAGCGCGTGATGACGGTCTTCGTGGTCTTGCCGACCGCCTTGCTCAGCTCCTCGACGGTCTTCTCATCCGAGGGCGTCAGGTAAAGCTTCACGCCTGCGTTGCCCTGCAAGGCACGGCGGGTGTTCTCGCCGTAGATCTCATCGAGGGCGGGAATGGTTTGCGTGACCACGGCCAGGTGACCGCGATAGGTGCGCAGGGTCTCGATGCTCTCGACCACGATGGGCATCTTGCCGAGGCGATTGAACTCATCGAGCATGATCATCACCGGCCAAGGCTCGTCTGGCCCGGGATCCTTTTCCTGCATGGCGGAGAGCAGATCGGAAAAGAAGAGTCGGATCAGAGGTGCCAGAGGCTTCACCATGAGAGGCTGGACCACGAGGTAGACCGAAAACGGCTTCTTGCGGATCGTGCGGAAATCAAAGTCCGAGACCGCCGTCGCCTCGTCGATCGCCGGGTTCTGCCATTGGTCCAGCCCCGAGGTCATAAGGAGCGAAACGTAAGAGGTCAGCGTATCGTTGTTGGTGGAGGCCAACCGCGTGAAGATCAACTTGGCGGCCCTGTTATCCACCTCGTGGCCCCGCGCGAAATACTCCTTCTGCTTGTTCCCGCCCGAAGCGGCGATGCGGTAGATCTCGCCCAAGGTCGGTCGCTTGCGCTGGAAAGCCAAGAGCCCCGCCGCCACGAAGAGATCGATCCCGCCTTTGAGGAGACCCTGCACCCGGTCGTTGTCGCTTTGCAGGAACAGCGTCGCGAGGAGCTGCAATTCCATCTGCTGGCGCGCAGGGTCCTTCAGTTGATAGATGCGCAGGAGCGGGTTGTAGCGATGCGTGCGCTTGCCCTCCCAATCGGTGGGGGCAAAGCGATAGACCTTGTCGCCCTGGGCTGCGCGGTGCCGGGCCGTGGCCTCGAAACATTCCCCCTTCACATCGAGCGTCACGGCAGAGCCTTGCCAGGTCAGCAGGTTCGGAATGACAAAGCCCGTGGTCTTGCCGCGGCCTGTGGGGGCCACGATCAGCGCATGGGGGAAGACCTTGGAGCAAATGTAATTGGCGCGGGAGCCCGGCGGCCCCAGCTTGCCAAGGATGAACCCGGTACCGGGCGCCCCGAAGAACCCATTGGCCTTCATCTCGCGCGCGGTCTGCCAATGGGTCTGGCCAAAGCGTGTCAGGGCGGACCCTGAGAGGGCGAGGCTCAGCATCAGGCCGACGGCGGCGAAGCTGCCGATGATCAGGTGGATGAGTTGGGCGTCCTCCGGGCGGCGGTCCAGGATCGCCATGTAGTTTTGCGCAATATAGGCAAAGTCGATCTCGGCCCCGAAGCCGAGATCCTGATAGGTCAGCACGGCCGAGGCGATGGTATAGCCCATGGCCCCGGTCACAAGTGTCACCAGCAAAACGCCTGTGGCGATCCGCGCTTTTCCCATGCGGGCGCTCAATGGACCTGACCCCGCTCGGTCTCGCCATCCACGTCTGTCGCGCGGTGTTTTTCGTATTCGGTGTCGGCAAGATCATCGACTACCTGGCGCAGGGCCTCCGTATTGG
This sequence comes from Pelagimonas sp., assembly GCF_058892305.1. NCBI lineage: Bacteria > Pseudomonadati > Pseudomonadota > Alphaproteobacteria > Rhodobacterales > Roseobacteraceae > Pelagimonas > Pelagimonas sp. The sequence goes on along the minus strand of NZ_JBZXVN010000001.1, from coordinate 23,339 downwards.
CCGTCGCGGCATCGGATTGCAGATAGACCTTGGCGACATAGAGCCGGTCGAGGCGGTCCTCGAGAACCTTTTCCAGCGCATCGGCATCGCCGGATGTGAGCCGGTCGAGTTGGCGAGCGTCCAGCACCCGCGCGATCTCGCCGCGAAATGCGGCCCGCTCCCCCTCGGTCTCGAAGGGCGCGGACAACTCCCCCGCCCGCTCATGGTCCAGAACACGCGCAATCTCGTCTGCAAGGCGGTCGGCACGGTCAGACTGCGGCGCAGTTTCACCGCGGGCTGCGAGGAGTGCGTCGCGCGTGCCAACCCCAAGCCCCTCGCGCATCTCGGTTTCGCGGCGGACCTGGTTGATGGCCTCCGTGTCCCGTATCTCGACAACGGCCGCATAGGTCGCGCCGAGACCACGGGCGAGGTGGGACGGCATGTCCGGATAGCGCGCGCGCAAGTCGTCCGCGACTGCGTCTGCAACAGGGGTACGGGCATCGCGCCCCTCCATGATCCGGTCGACCTCGCGGGTGATCTCGCTGGCGCGGGCCGCATCGGTGATGGCCTCCCTGTAGGGCTCGGACCGGTCAACCACATCGCTTGGGCGTGCGAGCAGGTCCGGATGTGCTGCGAGATATGCGCGCTGCTCTGTTTCGATCCGGCGCTCCGCCCGCGAGACAACCTCCCAGTCCCGGTCCTCGATCTGCTGCGCGGTCAGGCCGTCTGCGCGCATCTCCTGACGGATTGTCCCTTCCATCGCCCG
>NZ_JBZXVN010000001.1:21275-22519 GCF_058892305.1 Pelagimonas sp. | reverse complement strand
CCACTTCCGATGTGCTGATCCCCGTGCCGTGTAGTGCCGCGTCAATGCGCGATCTCAGATCGGGCTCGGCCAGTCGCTCGCGCTGGCTGGCGTCAATATTGGCCTCGGAATAGATCCCGCCCTCCGAGGGCGCGTCTGAGAGCGAACCCGAGCGCAGCCCCAAGGGCTGCATGTGCTGGACCTGCGTCTGGATCTCGATGAGGCGTTTTTCCAGCACGGGACGTTCCGCGTCAGACTTCTCGGCGATCATGCCCTGCACCCGCGCGAGCTTTTCCGCATAGAGGCTTCTCAGATCCTCGAAGCTTTGATCCTCGGCCATATACACATCTCCTGTTCGGTCCACCTGCCCGCCATGCGCCAGCACCTCGCCCGCGCGGAAGAGTGCCGCGGCAATGTCTTCGCGGGCCCCGCGGACCTCGGAGGTCTCCCGGGAGGCCTCCACGGCAAGCGAATGGTAGACGGTTCTGGTGTTGGCGATCTCCGCCAGCGTCCGGGTCAAGTCGGCCCCCACGCGTTCGCGCTCGCGGGGTGCGCGACCCTCTTCTTTCGCCGCATAAACCTCGCGGGTAGGGGCTGGGTAATGCACAACCCCGCGATCCACCCGGCGCGTGGCTTCCAGCCGCACGCCGTACTTCTCCGCCTCCTCGACCATGGCGAGGCGGAAATCATCATAGTTGAAGCGATGATTGCGCCCCAGAAAGAAGAACTCGCCTTCCTGCGAGCGACGGTTCAGCACCAGATGCGCATGCGGGTGATCGCGGTCCTCATGCACCGCGATGATGTAGTCGAAATGCCCCGCGTCGGTCTGGAAGAACCGCTCGGCCACGTCCGTCGCAATGTCGCGCACATCCTCCCCACGCGTGCCCACGGGGAAGGACATGAGCATGTGGGTGGTCTGTCCGAGCCTGGGCTTGAAGCCCGCATCCCACCGCTTGGCAAAGCGCTCCGTCAGGTCCTTGATGTCACCCGCCTCGAGCTTCGTCTTGCCATCCAGGAACCCGCTACTGTCCACGATATGGGTGGACTTGGTGGTGAGGTAATCGAGCTGGTTTGCGAGCTGCGATTTGGTATGCGTGCCCCCACCCCGGATCGCCTTGAAGACCGCTGGCCGATGCCCTGCTGCCGCGCGCGAAAGCTGGCTCTGCTTGGCGACATGCAGCCCCTGCATCGAGCCTCGGATTCGGCTCCAGCCGTCCCGGAAGACCTCGCCAGTGACGGTATGGACGGCATCATTCAGCCGCATG
>NZ_JBZXVN010000001.1:13380-21185 GCF_058892305.1 Pelagimonas sp. | reverse complement strand
CGCGCCATCTCTGCTGCCATCTGCGCATCCGGAACGAACACCCCGCCTGCCGCCTGAATGAGCCGCCGCAGCCCCTCGGCCCGGCTCTCGATCCCGGCGGCGGCCAGCACCTCGTCGAGCGCCGCAAGCTCCGCAGCGGTGACCTTCACACTGACCGCCGAGACCGGGATCGCGGCATCCGTCTGGCGCTCGGCATCGGCTTTCAGGACGTAGCGCACGGCCCGCGACGTAACCCCAAAACGCTCCGCAAGTTCAGACGTCGACACACCCTCCGCGGCCTCGCGAACGATCTGCATTTTCTCGATCTCTGTCAGGCGTTTTGTTCGGGACATGCGGAAGAAAGACCCCCTATTTCCTGCCACCTTCCACCAAGGCTGCCCCACCTTACGATAATATACCAAGATGTCAATTATATACTGCCGTCGCATTCAGGCTCAGGCAGCCTTGGTGTCCGCTTCCCCCGCGGCCCGCAGGGACGCGGCTCTGCCGACCTCACCACCAGGCGACACCTGTCCTAGGGGTCCGGTCCGCCAGCCCCGCCCGAGGCTCTGGCCGAACACGCATGTGTTCGGACGGAACCGCGGGCGGGCGCAAACCCCACCGACAGGGCGGACAGGCAGGGTCAAGGAGGGCCAGATTTGGGTTCCCAAATCTCTGCCGCAAAAACCGGGAGGCCCTGGCCGATAGGTTTTTGTGGATGGCCCCCTTGAGGCTGACTGGCCGGTCTGTCGCGGCCTGGTCATTCCGGGCGGAGTGCGTCCGTTGAACGCGCAAGGACCAGCATCCCTCGAACAGGGATCGGGCCGCCCCAAGATCGTCCTGGGGCGGCCCATCCTCGTCAGAGGATTTAGTCCTGGGGATCTTTCGCGCTCGGCGGGAACATCACCAGCTCCGAGACCGCGACCGGAAAATCGAGCTTGAGGCTGAAGAACTCCGAGCCATCCCCGTTGCGGGTGTTGCGGAACATGGCGCCCACGCGTTGAAAGCGGGTGCGCTCCTGGCCATCGGTATCGGTGAACTTAACGGGGACGGTGGCGACGTAGTGGTTGGTCATTTGGGTTACTCCTTGTTGCGATGGGGATCACCCAGCACGGGGGCAAGAGGCCCGGTCGCAAGCGCAAATGCGGAGGGTCCGCGGCTCCGCCGTGGAAGCCGTATTTGTGCTTGCCGAAGCGTGAGCAGAGGGCACGAACGGGCCGACCCCGTGCGATCCACATGCATAGCAAAAAGGAGGGACCCGATTGACCTGTGCCATCACGCAGTCGCCACCATCCGCGTCCACGTCCTGCCGAACCTGGCCGGGGTGCTGATGACGCCCGCCCGCGTGGATGCGATGTTCCGCGACACCACCCGAGGGTCGAGCAGGGCTTCAGCCTCAAGTGCGACGTCTCGACCCCTCGCGTCTTGCGCTGCTGACGATGTGCTAGGTGCGCACCATCCCCAGCCCATACCGATGCGGATGGGCCGCACTCTGACGGACTGGGTAGAGGGATAACGCTGCTGGCCGCCGCAGACTACCGATAACGCGTGACCGACCGCACGCGCCGTGAGACATGACGAAAGGGCCGCGCCAAGCGCGACCCCCTCTCTTCAATCCTGCGCAGTCTTCTTAGCCGGGTCCGCAACCCGCATGACCGTCAGGCCTTTCGCTTCCGCCTTCTGCCCGAGGTTCAGCGCGACCCCGTTGCCTCCGAAGAGAACAACCCCCGTCGCCGCAAACTTGTCGTCCAGCATCTCGTCATTGCACTTGAACGGTGCCGCCCGCCCGTGCGCGGACCAGCGCGGATCGAAGCGCGCTTGTGCTATCCCGCGTGCCCGGGCCCACCGAGCCGCAATCATCTCCGCCCCGTGCTTGCCACCCTTGTGGCAGAGGAAGATCTCCTGATTGCGGTTCTGCTTGATCCGTTCGCGAACCTTGTCGAGCGTGTTGAAGATCACATCGACATCTGTCCAGTCGGTGGCTCCTGAGACGATCAGGGGCACCCCCTCGACTTTCGACTTCTCGGCGGTTTCCCGGTCGTGCTGCTCCAAGAGCTGCCGTGCCTCGAAGACCGCCCCGGTCTCTTGCGCCCGGACGCTTGCGCGCGACCCGGCTGCCGGGATGAAGGCGTGGCCGGTCTCGATCTCGTAGCATTCCGCCGCAGCCTCGCTCATCACCTCTATGGCGCCGACAATCTCGCGCAGCTGCACAAAGCGCGCCTGCGCCTCTTCAAGCGCGGTCTCGGCGATCTCCGATCCGTCGTGGGATTTTGCCAGTGCGCCGATTTTGTCGGCGGTGCGGTCAATCTCCTTGCCGAGTGCCACCTTGCGCCGCTGCAGGATCGTGGCGAGCCCATGGGCCAGCGGTTCGATTTCTGCCTCAAGGCCGGTCCCGCGCAGCGGACCGAGCAGAGCCTCGAAGCTCTCGCGGATGATGTGGTCGGTCAGGATGTGATCTTCCGGGATCGGCAGCTGCGCGTCCTTCTCGGTCAGCCCGAAAAGTTCGATGGTCTCGTAGGTGTTTGCAGTGTCGTAAGCCATGTCTGGTCTCCAGTGTTCGGTTCCAAGGCCACCACTTGAGTGTGGGGGCATGGCCGAATGCCTGGTTTCCGAATCTGCCTGGGTCAGGGACGGCGCAGCCGCCGGCTTGCCGGGCGCAAAAGTTTTCCGCGCGCAGCACCCGACACATGCGCGCCCTCACGCACGGGACCGCCCCGCGCCACAGACCCCGCCCGCGCCGAAAAGTTTTGCGATCCTTGACGCGGGCTGATTTGGGGGCCATCCGGAGGATATGCTTCCGCACTCATGTGTGTGTGTTTTGACGGTAGGGTTGCCCGACACGAGCAGGCAAACGGCCCGACCGGACGCGGGAGACGGATGGAGCGCCGGGATCGTTTTGCTCCGCAAAACAGACCAGAGCGCAATCCGGCGGAGCGGCCGGGGAGGAACGTGCTCGCGAGGCGGGCAAACCGGGATGCCGGGTACGACGCCGCGGTGAGGCCGCATGGCCGAATGCGCGACGGACCGAAGGGCCGTTCTCCCCTGCGACACGCGAAGCCGAGCTGGGGAGGCCGTAAGGCTAGAACGAAGAAGAGCTTCGCATTAATTTTCTTCCATCAGGCCGTGCAAACAATCAGTATCGCGCGAGGCGCCTATTGATTTCCCTGATGGGAAGTCTGCATCTTGGATGATCACGAACCGCTTCGAGACCCGACATGAGGAGGGCGGTCGAACAAACCTCGTGACGTTCCATCTCATCGAAGACCCACAAGACGCCGTGCATCGCGATTTCTTGGCGCTCGGCCTCAGCCCTGAGCGCACCGTCTCCGGTAAGGAGAACCCAATCCCTTCCAGCCGCCAGGCAAAATGCAAAGACATCTGGCGTCGACAACATAGATTTCGCCCGCTTCAGTTCTGTCGCACGTGCGGTTTCTTCTGGAGTGAGCTCTTCCACTCTCAGACCCAGATCGATCAGATTAGGACCCATCCAGTCGAGGAGTTCCGCTTCATAAAGAATATCTGGGACAACAAAATCATAGGGGAGATCAAAGAGCCTCGCCGTCAGCGAGGCTCTTTCAATGTCGATCAGGACGGAGGTATCAGAAACAAGAACTTGCACATGGGCACTATGCCATGTGGTCCAACCGTTCTTCCAGTTCTTTTACTCGTATTTCGAGAAGCTCAGCCGCGCGAGACAACCCAATCAATCCCTCGGAGAGGGCACGAAAACACAACCTCTGAAAGCGGTCCGGTTCTTCTCGCTCCCACGGAATGGAATTTGGCTCCTCGAACGGCTCATCCCGCCAACCACGTTGCTTATAGACCTTGAAAAGGCGCGCAAAGGTTGCCTGATTGATGATCTCCAAATCTTTGCACCGATACGTAAGAGCTTGAATGCTAACGCCAAACCGGTCCTTCAGGCTAATGAGTTCTCCGATGCTTATGTCCGTTCTGCGGGCACCAATTTCCTGCCGAAGAACTTCCGCCGGGACAAGGAACGCACCAGCAAATCGATTTGCGGCGCGTTCGGAATCGCACCCGTCTGCGACTTTGAGCACCATGTGGCCCAGTTCGTGAGCTAAACTGAAGCGTTTCCGCTCAGACCAAGTGTTCTTCTTGATCATAATCACGCGCGCGGAATGCTGTTCTTTCCAACGCACTTTCGCCGCAAGCCCGTCAACTCGATCAACATCCAAAGACAGCACTTTGATCCCGTGCTCCTCGAGGAGTTCGGCAAGCATTGGAATCGGGTCATGACCCAGCTGCCAAGAAGCACGCATGTTGCGAGCCGCGTCCTCGGCATCACGAACATCGGCCACCCAATAGGGGGCTTCGTGCGGGGAATCCCATTCCTGGCTCGAAAGATTCAGCAAGCTTTCGATAGCTAGGTACTTTTCAACCATATTAAGCGTCTTGGCTTCGATCGTCGCGATCTCTTTGGCTGAAGAGCTGGCTGACTTGCGAAACTCAACGCCTTCCAACTCAAGCTCATCATCGCTGAGCAAAAAATCCACAGAGATGCCGAGTGCGCGGGCAAGACTTAGCAGCACGCCCGATCCGGGCATGTCTTCATTGCGCTCGTACTTGCCAATGGCTTGAGCGGACACCTTGTTCTCCATGGCATCAGAAAGTGCACGTAGCGAGAGGCCAGATGCCGCCCGGGCTCCTTTGAGTCTCTTGCCAATCATAACGTCCTCCCAGTGGGTGGTTTACATTTCACCCATATGATTGATATTTTGTAAACTACAACGCTTGAAAGCGCGGCAGATTGTCCCTAATTTGTAACATGAGGCCAAAGGAAAGGCAAATTTGTAAACCGCCAAATCGCCCCAAGAGGCGCTAAACAGGCAAAGAAACGAGGAAGCAGCCATGAACATACCGTTTGCGGGCGACCTGTCGTCAAGGTTTCAGAGCATCGTGGGACTGCCTGATGGTGGGCTGGCTGAGCCAACCCTCGAAAAGCGAGGTGCATCATGAGACGTATCCTAAGCATCGATGGTGGCGGCATCAAAGGCACCCAACCGGCAGCCTTTCTGGCGGGTTTGGAAGAAGACCTTGATGAACCGATTGGCCGCTACTTTGACCTGATTGCGGGAACGTCAACCGGGGGTATTCTCGCGATCGGCCTAGCCCTCGGCATCAAGGCCAAGACCCTCCTCGAACTCTACGAAAATCGCGGGCCGACGATTTTCGGGCAAGCGGGGGACAACAGCTGGTTCGGGCGAAAGGCTCGGGACGCGCGTGCCGCCTTGCGTCACCTGGTCAAGCCGAAGCACGATGCATCGACGCTTCGGGACGAACTCCATGCCGTCCTTGGCGACAAGCTCATCGGCGAAGCGGAGACCCGGTTGCTGATCCCGGCCTGGGATGCCGATCAGCGCAGCGTCTACATCTACAAGACGTCACATCATCCACGGCTTACCAAGGATTACCGGAAGCCGGCCCTTGACGCGGCGATGGCGACGTCTGCCGCTCCGACCTATTTCGCGCGCCACAAGACGGTGGATGATGTCGGGCTTCTCGATGGCGGCACCTGGTGCAACAATCCGGTGGGCGTCGCGACTGTCGAAGCGATCTCGATGCTTGGCTGGTCTCCGCAGGACCTGCACATCCTGAGCCTCGGCTGTGTCGACGAGGTCTACATGCTTTCTGAATCCCCCGGCAAGGCCGGTCTAGGATTGAAGGCCCTCAGCCTTCTCATGGATGGGCAATCCCGCGGTGCGCTCGGCATTGCCCGTCATCTGACAGGCGATCCGCACGACCGGATGGCTGTTCACCGGTATTCGCCGAGCGTGCCACAGGGTTTCTTTTCCCTCGACGACACCACAAAGATCCAGAGGCTCAAGGGGCTTGGCTCCTCGAGCGCCCGGTACGCGAGCCCCACCCTGACCCCCGTCTTCTTCCAGCAACCTGCCGAGCCGTTCGTGCCCGTGCATCAACTCGAACGGAATGCAGCATGAACCAGATCTTCTCGCACCCCCTCACCGATACCGCCATTCAGCGGCGGGCGCAGGTCTTCACGATCCTCGAAGAAATCTGCCAGGAGCTGGAATGGACTCAGACCCAGTTCGAAAAGGCCCGTACCAGCTACGAGGCCGTCGCAGACTGGTTGGCCGGATCGAGCGACCCGATGCTTGCTTCACTCCATGTCTATCTGCACGGCTCTGGCGCACTCGGCACCTCGATCAAACCGATCGGACGCGACGAGTTCGATGTCGACCTGATCAGCTTCATCCTTGACCTCGGCCCGGAGATCGCACCGGCACGCCTGAAGGCTGCGATCGGCGAGCGCCTGCGCGAACACGCTTACTATGCGTCTATTCTGGAAGAAAAGAAGCGCTGCTGGCGTCTGAACTACGCCGGTGACTTCCACCTCGACATCTCCCCAACCATTTCCAATCCCAACTGCATGAACGGCGGTGAGCTGGTGCCCGATCGCAAGCTACGGGACTGGCACGCGACGAATCCTCGGGCCTATCGGGCCCTTTTCGACGAACGGGCGGCCCTGGTCCCGAGGATGACGCAGTCGATCATCGCGTCACAGCGCGATGCGGCGACGACAGAGCCTTTCCCGGTGCGCCAGTCCGTCAAGGGTATACTGAGACGGACAGTTCAACTCTTGAAGCGTCACCGGGATCTGGAGTTCCTGCATGTTCAGGGAGAGATCGCGCCGATCTCGATCATCATCACGACCTTGGCCATGCGATCCTATGAGATGTGCGTCAGGCGCCACGTTTTCGCGGACGAACTCCAGGTGCTGATCGACACGATCCGCCTGATGCCGATCTTCATCGAGCGGCCTTTGGTCAACGGCCGCCAGATCTACGCGGTCTGGAACGAGACCACCAACGGCGAGAACTTTGCCGAGCGATGGAATGAAGAACCCGCGCGGGTCGAAGCCTTCTACAAATGGCATAGCAAGGCACTTGCCGACTTTGAAGCGCTGCGGGACCTCGTCGGCCTAGACGCCATTGTCGGCTCCATGAAGGACAGCCTGGGTGACAAACTTGTTGCTCGAACAATGAACCGGCGGATGGACGCGCTGAACGAGGGGCGGAAGACGGGCGCTCTCGTGCTTGGTGCGGGTGTTGGCCTCACCACCCAAAAAATGGCCGCTTCGACGCCCGTTCCCAAGAACGAGTTTTTCGGGGACTAAGCGCGATGGCAGGATCGACCACAAGAAACCGGCTGACACTACCCCAGCAGTACCTGTTCCTGCAGAAGTCCAAGACAGTAGCCGGCGAAGGGGTGCTCGGTCCGCGCCGGTTGGAATGGCATTTTCGCGCACAACCTACGCCGCTTTCCCGGACGTATCAGGTCACCCTTGTCCTCGAAAGGGACGGGACGCCGGATGTTCGTGTCGTAGATCCTGACCTGAGGTTGCTTGCCGGTGAGCGCGACCTGCCGCATATCTACCATAACCCGGATCGGCTCTGTCTCTATCTGCCCGGGACCGGGCAATGGGACGCCAGCAAACGTTTGGACCTCACCATCATCCCCTGGACCCACCTCTGGCTGATCTATTTCGAGGAATGGCTCGTGTCGGACGACTGGAAGGGCGGGGGAAAACACCCCGGGGAGGATGACCCAGACGAGGGCAACCGCGCGTTACGCCGCAGCCTTCAACGACAGCGCTAAAACCCTCTGTTATACTCATTGTCTAATTTGAACCTGATCGCAAGTAGGTGGCGTCCTTCATGCAAACGGACACGAAAAAAGGGGAACCGTGGTCCCACGGCTCCCCTTTGGGTTCAGGTCTTTTGTCCTCATGCCAAGGTCACGCCACCAGCGACAGCCCCGCGCCCGCGTCCTGCGGCTGCTCACCG
>NZ_JBZXVN010000001.1:0-13362 GCF_058892305.1 Pelagimonas sp. | reverse complement strand
TGCACGGCGTTGACGCGCAGGTCGCCATCGGGCGTGTTGATCAGCAGCGACAGGTAGTCGTTGCCCGTGCGACTGCTTTTCGCCATCCAGGCCGAACCGACGCGGATCGGTGTGCCCCGGGGCGAGCTGACCTCGATCCGGTAATCCGGGTGGGTCTCCTCGGATTTGAAGCTGTTCTCGATCAGCATGAACTCCAGATCGAACATCATGTTGGCGATGTAGCCGGTGAAGGCGTTGTCGGCGTCCATGGCGGTGAGCTCGCCCGAGATCGAGCCGGATTTCATCAGGCCGTTCGAGACCAGCGGGATGATCTCGAATTCCCCGCTCTGGGCCGCGCGCGCCTCTTTCGTCTGCACCGCGTTGACCCGGAACGGGCCGAGGCCGACATCGATCTGCATCGAGATGTAGGGGTTGCCGCTGGTATTGCCGGTCTCATTCCAGGCCGTGCCGATGCGCACCTTGCGGCCCGACTTGTTGATCGCCGTCACGTCGTAATCGGGGCTGCGCGCGGACATCTTCGGGCGGGTTTCAAGCTGGATGGCGATGTCAAAGCGCGTCGAGTGGATCATGCCGGTATACTGAGCGGCTGCGGTCTCGACATTGCGGGTGAGGGTTCCTGCGAACATGGGATGGTTCCTTTCAGATTGGTCGGTGCCTGACGTCCTTGCCAGCGCATCCGGGATTGCTTTCTCGACCCCTCCCGGGATCACAAATCAGAAAGCTCGCTTTCCTTTCAGCCCCGCCCACGGGTCAGAGCTGCCGTCCGAGTGGGAATGCCCCCGCGCCTCCGGGCGCTACGCCCCTCCCCTGCCCGTCTGGTCTTGATTGGCTGCCCGGATTTTCTGCGGCGTCCTTCGATTGCGCGATGAAGAACTCCGCCTCTTTGCCATTCAACCGGTGCCCGCCCCGGTCGGTCAAGCCAATGCAGCTGCCGTTCGGCACATAGGTGATGAGGTACTGACCGAGCCGGTCCTTCTGGACAACGTAGCCTGTATTGGCCCAATGCACGGTCTGGCCGGCATCGACGGCCGCCTTGATTTCATCAAGTGTCATGCGATCCTCCTCAAGAAAAATGGTGGGGAAACGACGCAAGAAGCCCGGTCGTCCAACCGGGCTTCCGCGCAGCATTCGTTTGGCAAACGGCCGAAAGCTGTCAGGTGCTTTGCGTGACTTGCGTCGCGCGCGCCGCCATCCAATCCTTCAGGCCAAGGACCGTCTTTCCAGCCGCGACCTCGGAGGCCCAGGCAGACCTTGGATCGCCGAAGGGTTCCTCGCTGATTTGCTGCTCGATATGGCCATTGACCATCCATGGTTCGGGCTGGATTCGGCGCAGCCAGTCCGCCATGCTCGGAATACGGCCCTGGCAGTCTTCGCGGACATGCTGCTCACCGATCCAGCGCACGGGGATCTCTCGACCAGCGCTATTGGTCAGGGTCAGGCCGAAGGCGCGTTCGGCCTCAAACAGGCGTTGGGCATGGTGGCGAAGCGCCCTGTGCGTGAAGAGCGCGAGGTGCTCTTTCGAGGCATCGAACCAGTCATGGATGGCCTGATAGTCAGACGGCACCCCGCCGAATTTCCGGGCTGAGCTTTCGGCATGATGAAGTGGATGGGCCATGTCAAAGCCCCTCATCATAGCTGTGAGAGCATTCGACATAGCGGTCCGCATGATCCATCGTGATGCTGTCTGCTGCAATGTCCCAGGTCAGCGTGCCGTAGCCGCCCTCGTTGTTCTCGAACCCCGGGTGATGGTGATAGGCGAGTGACCAGGCGAAATCACCGACCTCTGTCGCAAGCGCCTCCGGCAGTTTGACCTCCGCAGGCTGCACCGTCACATCCTCGACATTGCCGGAGTCGCCATAGCCTTCGTATTCAGCGGTGACCTCGCTGATACCAAGCGCGCGCAGTTGCGCGATCAGCTCCGCTCTGGATGCCTTCAAGGTAGCTTCGCGCTCTGCGCGCCACTGAGCCGCCATCACGGCATAGTCGATCTGGGGATTCGTCATGGGTCTGTCCTCTTGTCTGTAATTGGGGGGCCGGGCGTGGCATTGGTCAGCGCGCGGCTGGAAAGCGCAGACCGGCCAAATCCCGATCCGCGATGCCCGACCCAGAGCCCGCTTTGACTTTTCAGGCGGCTTGTTCTGCCGCTCTAGCGGCGCGCTGCCCTACGATCCGGGCCAGAATGCTAACTGTGTCGATTCCGTCCCCATGCGGCAGGAACACCCGCAGCTGGAAGGCGATGATCTCGGTGAAGCAACCAAGAGCCTTGAGGCCGTCGATCATGCCCCGATCCGCACCGCCAAGCTCGAGGCGCATCTCGCCTGCGACACGGCGACGGGTCAGGGTCATCCCTCGGCCCAGATCGACAGGCGCGGTGGTGCCGAGGGCGGCGATCAGCATCTCCTGCGGCGTCTGCGGGTCGGAGACGAGGAAGCGGGCGCGTAGCGCCGCCGCCCCGTCCTCGCTCAGCGTGCGCCCGATCATGGCGGTCACCCCGTCGGGCGTGACCCGGTAGATGCGCTCATTGGTGGTCGGAATGTCTTTCCAGATCGGCAACAGCAGCCCGGTCAGCAGGTAGAGCTTGGTCGTGGTGGTCTTGGGAAGGGCAGCAGCCTCTTCTCCCCAGAGCCGCGCAAACTCGGGTTTCCCGATCTCTTCCCAGGCCGAGGACTCGAACCGCGTCTCTTCGAGATAGCTCGACCCGTTTGGCCGCACCGCCTTGCGCATCAGCGTGACGATGTCCTCGTCGTACATCTGCATGGGCCGCGCCGAGATGAGCGCCGCGCGACCGGAGGCGCGATTCATCATCGGCAGCTTGTCGGGATTGCGCGACATGGCCTCTTCGGCGCCAAGGACATGGACCGGGTCCGTCACCTCGAGCCCGATGATCCGCGTCACGGCGCCGGATTTCGGGCAGGTCCAGAGATCTTCCGTGGAGACCTGCTCGATCTTTTCGCCACGCAGGGTTTCCACGCCGAGATCGAGCGTGCCCGCCGCGCGCGACCGTTCCGTCTGATCGGCGATCCGGTTCATGAACTCGGCAAAGAGCGCGTTCTGCATGTGGAGGGGCAGCGCCAGCACCCTGTTCAGAAACCGCTGGATCGGCGGCAACTCCTCAAGGAGAACCCCGTCCTTGTCGATCAGCCGCAGGGCCGTCCAGTCGGTGAAGCTCTCATAGCTCATCGCCTCGGCGCGCCCGGCGGCAAGATCGGCGTAATACCCGCGCAGCGCCGCCCGCGCGATCGGACTTTCGAGATTGTCCTCCTCGCGGAACATGCCTTGCGAGCCGGTTTCTCGCTGGCCTTTGGTCAAGGCCCCGAGCTGATCGAGACGCTTGCTGATCGTCGAGGTGAAGCGCTTCTCGCCATGCACATCCGAGGTGCAGACCCGGAAGAAGGGCGCGCTGACCTGGGCCGAGCGATGCGTGCGCCCCAGCCCCTGGATGGCCGCATCTGCGCGCCAGCCAGGCTCAAGCAGGTAGTGCCGGCGCCGCTTCTGGTTCTTCGCCGTCTGCGCCGCGTGATAGGACCGGCCCGTGCCGCCAGCATCCGAGAAGATCAGGACATCCTTCTCGCCGTCCATGAAGGCCTGAGTCTCGGAGGAATTGCTGCTGGCGGCGCGCTTCTCGATGAAGAGATGGCCGTCCTCAGCCTTGAGCGGCCGGACGGAGCGCCCCGTAACCTCGGCAACAGCCTCGTCGCCGAGCGCCCAGAGGATCTGGTCCAGCGCCGAGGGGATCGGCGCCAGCGTCATCAATTCCATCATGGCCGCATCACGCAAAGCGAGCGCCTCGCGCGAGACGACCAGCGTGCCAGTCTCATCGCGGAGCGGCTCGGCCACCATGTTGCCGTCGATCTCAACGAGCTTCTGCGCATGGATCGGGAAGGCCTGTTCGAGGTAGCCCAGAACATAGTCGCGCGGCGTCAAGGCACCCTCGACGAGTTCATCCTTCGGGTCCATCGTCTCAAGCCGGCGTTTCAGCAGGCTCTCACCCGTCGAGACCACCTGGATGACGCAAGCCTTGCCCGCCGCCAGATCATCCTTGATCGCGCAGATGATGGTCGGCGCCTTCATGCCCATCAGGAGATGGTTGAAGAAGCGCTGTTTTGTGCTCTCGAAGCGAGATTTGGCCGAGGCACGTGCGGCCGAGGCATTGGTCTCCCCCGAGGCGTCATTGACGCCAGTCGCTGTCAGCGCGGCTTCGAGGTTATGGTGGATGGTGCGGAAGGCCGCCGCATAGGCGTCGTAGATCTCGATCTGGGCCGCGGTCAGCGCGTGTTCGAGCACGTCATATTCCACGCCATCAAAACTGAGGGCACGGGCAGTGTAGAGCCCAAGCGTCTTGAGATCGCGCGCAACCACTTCCATGGCGGCCACGCCGCCGGCTTCCATCGCCGACACGAAGCTCTCGCGGCTCGAGAAGGGGTATTCAGGGCCCTGCCCCCAGAGACCGAGACGCGCAGCATAGGCGAGGTTGTGGACGCTCGTGGCGCCCGTGGCCGAGATGTAGAAGACGCGGGCGCGTGGTGCCGCAAGTTGCAGCCGCAGGCCTGCAAGGCCCTGCTGCGAGGGTTTGACCCCCCTGCCCTGCTCGGAGCCTGCGGCGTTCTGCATGGCATGGGCCTCGTCAAAGGCCAGCACGCCCTCGAAGCCCTCGCCCATCCACTCTAAGATCTGGCTCAGCCGCGTGGTGCCGCATTTGCCCGCCGAGCGCAGCGTGGCGTAGGTCACAAAAAGGATGCCATCACCCATCGGGATCGGCTGGTCCGGTTTCCATTTGGAGAGCGGCTGGATGTCAGCGGGCGAGCCGCCGAGATCGGTCCAGTCGCGGACCGCGTCCTCGATGAGCGTGGCGGATTTGGAAACCCAGATCGCCTTCCTGCGCCCGGCAAGCCAGTTCACGAGGATGAGCCCCGCGCATTCGCGGCCCTTGCCACAACCGGTGCCGTCGCCGAGGAAATACCCAAGGCGATAGGCGCGTGCCTCCGGGTCATCATCGGCGCGCGTCAGCTTGGTCTGGTCGTCATCGATCGCAAACCGCCCCGGCAGGTCACGCCCATGGGCATCATGCGCCATGATGATGGTCTCGAGCTGCGCCTCCGAGAGGTGTCCATCCTCGATCAGTCGCGCGGGCAGGCGCAATTCCGAACTGGCCGCGCCTGAAGGCATGGGCGGCGCGACCGAGGCCATGGCGATGCTTTCGACCAAGGGCGTTGGATGTTCTTGCGCGCCCGCGATCTCGATCCGCTGCGGGCGGTAACGCGCATAGATGTCCGAGACAGGCGTGTTGTCGCGCGGGACATCGAAGCTCGTGAAGGTGAGCGGGCGGACGGCATTGGCCTGGGGTTTGGAGGCGGCGACGGGTGAAGCGGCGGTCTTGCGCGGGGCCGATGATGAAAGGCCCGGCCGCGCATAGGGGATCGTTGTGGCCCGCTCGGCGGAGCGTATCTGAGACCGGGTCGCGGCCACGGCGTCAACATATGCCAAGGCTTCATCCAGATCCTGCACACTGGCCCGGATGAACGCGCCATCCTCCTGCACCTTGTCGAAGACCATCAGCTGGGTTTCCACAGTTGTGCCGAGCTTGCGGTAGACCTGTCCCGGCATCGTGAGGGCCAGGCGCGGCGTGAGGAGACCGCAGGCGCGCGACCAATGCGCGGCATCGCGTTCGGGCGTGAACCCCGGCGGCATGATCGCCACAAGTCGCCCGCCGGGTGCCAAGCGCTTGGCAGCCGCGATGAGATGCTTGGCGGCGATGTGCTTGTCGCGGGATCGGTCGACCGAGGAGGCGAAAGGCGGGTTCATCACCACGACATCCGGCAGTGCCAGCGTCTGCAGCAGATCGTCGATATGCTCGCCGTCATGGTCTGTGACCTCATCACCGAAGACCGCGCGCAATAGGCTCTGACGAAACGGGTCGATCTCGTTGAGTAAAAGCGTGGCACCGGCCCGGGCGGCGAACGCGGCCAGGGCACCAGTGCCGGCGGATGGCTCGAGCACGGTCTCGCCCTTGCGGATCGCTGCGGCCCGCACCGCCAGGGCGGCAAAAGGCAGCGGTGTGGAAAACTGCTGCAGCCGGATCTGCTGCTCTGACCGGCGCGTTTCCGTCAGAAGCCGCGAGGCGAGGAGCTTCGCAGCGGCGATGTCACCCGCCGCGCCGTCCCCACGCAACAGCATCTGGATGGCCGCGGCCTGCATCAGGTCATAGGCCATCCGCCAGTCCCAGGCTCCCCCGGCATCGCTGCCATGAAACGTCTCGCGCATGATGCGCGCGAGCGCTGAGCTGCGCAGGGGTTGGAGGTCGATCTCCGCGCCGATCTGCGCGAGGGCAGAGGCGAAGTTAGCGTTGGACTCAACAGGATTGGGGAGCGTTGAGAGAGGCTTGGACATGGGGAATTCCTTTGGATCAGGGTCTGAGTTCCAAAGGACAAGAAGCCCACTTTTGCTTTTCAGGGTGACGGGGGTCAGACCGCGCTGACTTCCAAGGCTTGGTCAGGACTTGGGTTCGACCTCCCGTTTCGCATCAATCAATGCCTGTGCGGCCTGCATCACCTGAACTTGGGATGTTCCCGTGCATTCCTCCTCCAGCGCGGCCTGCACCTTCGCGCGAAACCACGCGTCATACGAATTGACATCAGCCGCCACGGAAATGCTCCTCGAGCCCGATATCCAGCAGCTTGCCGAGGTCATCGGGCATGTCTGCAACGTGCACAGCAATTGGGAAACGGTGCCCCGTCAGGTCAGGCGCACATTGCTCCTCTAGCCCGAGGTGCTGCCTATCCTTTTCCGTCTCATTCATTGTGCTTTCTCCGACCGTATTATCAGCCGATGCTACATCTTCAAGCGTGGCGTCGTAAACGATAATGCCAAAGGGTCACAGCAAGCTGGCCCACTTACCGATCGGGCACCGCTTCAAGGGATTTCTCGAACCGCTTGCTTGCCGCTGCAGCTTCTTTCAAGAGCGCATCGAAATTGTCAGGTGGGTTGCCATCTTCCAGCATCCCTTTGAACGTCGCATAGGCATCCGTCTTGCTGCCATATGCGCGCAGGGTCTTGTCGTCGTTCACCCAGGCCACCACGATGACCTTCGCATCGCTGTTGAACCGGTAGAACAACCGATACTGTTGGAAGAATTTCGCCCGGAACCAGTGCTTGCGGTGATCGCCGAGCGTGCCGCCTTGCCGGTAGGCGGCGGCACCCGGGTCCGCCGGTATGGCCTCGGTGACCAGCTTGAAGATGGCTGCCAGCCGTTTCGTGGGGTTTTTCTTGCGCCAGGTCTTTGGATCGCGTGCCTTACGCGCTTCAACCTCCTCGATCAGCCCTTCGAGCTGATCCAGAAAGAGCGGATGCGCATAAATCGACCATCCGTTTACGACGAGGGGTGCTTGGGCGGGCACGCTATCGCCGCTCATTCATCCTCGAGCGATAGCGGCGCATCGAGATCGACGTCAACGTCTCCGACCAGTGCTGCAAGACGGTCATGCAAAGCCCCATCGAACGCCCGAATGCGGTCCGGATGCGCCTTGATATCGGCCTCGACAAAATCGAGAAAGGCTCCGAGCACGGGATCTTCCTCGTCGCTGCGCACGGGCTCGATATAGACCCTGCCACTCGGCTCGGTGCAGTAACGAATCTGGTCGCCCTTGCCCAGCTTGAGCTGTTTGCGCACACCCGCCGGCACGGTCGTCTGATACCGATCCGTGAGTTTCGAGACATCTTGTGCGAGCGCTGTCATGGCAGTCTCCTGAAAGAATGGGGGTCTTTGCTGCCCGCGATAGGTAATGCATTTGCATTGCCTTGTCAAGACAAGCCGCAGCATCTGCTGTCGCCGGCAGGTCGATCAACGGTTCGGCCCAGCACCTATTCTCGCCCCGCGAGATACTCCGCCAGCACAGGACTGGCAGCACCTTTCGCGGAGCTGAGCAGCTCCGAGCCCGCAAGCGAAGCCTTCGACAGGCGTACGAGCCCACCGGTTTCCTCGATGCGGTAGCAGCGGCGCTTTTGCCGCCCCCGCCTGTAGTGGGTCGCAGTGACGATCTGGCAGGTGCTGCCATCGGTGAGCGTCACGGGCGTGGCGAGCCTGATCTTGTCGCCTTCCTCGTAGTCCGGGATCGCAGCCCAGTCCTGGGCGTAGCTGTCCGGGTCTTTCAGGTCGGAGAGGAGCTCGATCAGCCCAAGGGGAGCACGAGACTCGTTCGGGCCAGCGCTTTCCTCCATGTCCTTGTAGCCCCAGAAGCCGTCATCGTATCGGGTGAGGAAGACAGCGCCAAAAGTGATCGACCCGTCCGCATCGGTCACATAGGTCGTGTCTTCGACAGCGGTGCCGTCGAGATTGATGACCTTTGCCGCCGCGTACCAAGTCGAACCCACCTTGCAGGCTTTGACCAGTTCCGTCTTGCGCCTTTCGCCCTCGAAGGTGCACAGCCGAGCAATCTCCACTTTCTCATCCGCGTAGGATTTGACGCGGCCGTCGGTGTAGAAAAGCCATCCCATCACGCCGCCCTCCGGTCATCGAGTTCCATCAGCGCATCAAGCGGCACGCGATAGGGCTGCATGGCGTCGAAATCCTCGCAGCGTTTATGGGAATATGTTGAAGCACCAATACCCTGCCGCGCTGCGCGCTCTCGGGACATTGGTGCTGCTTCATCTTGTTCATATTCCCAAAACGCCGAATTGCCGCAGTTCTGCACGATCGCGAAGGTGTCGCAGGCATCCTTGAGGATGACCCGGAAGGTGCCGCCGAGGCCCGAGGGCACCTCGTAGGTCCCGCCGATGAGATAGTCCGAAGCCCGGCGCACGAAGACGCGGATGCTGTGGCCATCGGTGGCGAGCCGGATGGCCCCCCGCCCCCGGTCGATGAGCACCTGCACGTCATCCAGGATGTCGGTGTAGAACTGGCCGGTCAGATCACGAAACGCCATGCGGCGCTGCGCCATCCAGTCGGTGTCCCGAAACGGGTTCATGCCATTGGCGAAAGCAAAGGAAGGATCGGCCTGTTCGGTGGTGACGATTCGGGTGGTCGTGCCATCGATGCCGTTGGAGCGCAGATGCACACCATTGCCGACGATGAGGATCAGGGCGGGCCTGTCCACGGGTCCGTTCCAGTTGGGCAGGAAGGTTTTGCAGGCGCGCGCATGGGCGATTTGCGCCGCGACAGCGGAGGCAGAGAACTTGAGAATAGCCATGGAGATGTCTTTCCGTTGGGTATGAGAGGATCGACCCGCGCGCGCGAAATACTTCGCGCGGGTCGCATGAGGACTCAGGCCGCTTGCGCGACCTCGCCGTCAGGTTCCGGGGTTTCCGAAGTTGGCTCCGCCTCATCAAAGGCGATACCGGCGGTCTGCATCATCGGCGGGCACCAGGCGGCCACGGCGGCGCGCTGCGCGTCCGTCAGCGTGGCGAAGGGCTCGGCAAAGAGCTTGTCGCAGAAGGCGACGATCTCCTTCTTGCTTGAAGAGGCCAGTGTCACCGCCTCCTGGGCGAGACCCAGATCCTCGCCGAGGTTCTTCAGGAGCCAGGCCTTTTTAAAGCGGTTGAAGAGCGCCGCATTCGGCGTCCAATGCGCGCGAATGTCGGGCATGATCTCGATCTCGAACGCATGCATCAGGCTGTCGCGCTGTCGGTCCCGCGCGAAGCAGGACTGCGTGGTGCTAGCGGTTGCAAAGGCGACGAGCTTGGCCTTCTCCCCTGCCTCCAGCGCGCGAAACGCCGCGAACTGATCGGCAGGCGCGCGGGCGTCATCGAGCCACGAGAGGTCAAGCGCATCATGCGCCGCCGCCACCTGCTCAAGCGAGGTCTCGTCGATCTCGTCCATCTTGGCATGGCTGCGGTATTCCTTGCGGGCCTCGATCTTGATCGCCTGCGTGACGCTCATGCCGGTGCCCAGGACGTCACTGACCAGCTTGAAGAGCGTCAGATCGAGCGTGGCCACCGGATGCAGCGCCATCGCGGCGCCAAGGGCCATGGCCCGCTCGGTCTTGAGATCCTCAGCCAGCGAGGCCGGATAGGTGATTTCGCCGGCGTCCGGTGCCTCCTCCCCCGTCGGGTTGACCGACGAGCCGCGCGCGCCCTCCTCTTTGACGGTGTCTTCCGGACGGACGAGGCCAACATGGAGCGTGATCTGCCCACCCTGCCACGACGCGATCACCCCGGACCGCGCGAGGTCCTCGGCGCTGTAGGCCTCCTGCAGATCGCGCGCCTCCTCTTCCAAGGCGTCCACGCGGTCGTAAAGGGCATTGTAGGCACCGTCCTCGAGCCCCTCATCCTCCATCTCGAGCTGCAATTTCTCAAGCTCGGCGGTGATCTCATCGATGCGCTTTTGCGCAGCCTCATCAGGCTCGATCGGGCCGGGATAAGCGCGGCCGTAGTCGGCCATGGTCGCGTAATCATAGCGGACCATCGCATCGGCCCAGGCAAAGCCCAGCTTTATGCGGGCCTCTTCGGCGGCGGCACCGAGCTTCTCGAGCAGGATGGTTTCGACCAGCGCTGCATCCTCCAGCACGGAATGCTCATCCAGCAGATCGGCTGCGACGGCGCCGCCGCGGGCCTCGTAGTCCGCGCGCACGAAAGCCCCGATATCATCGCTGACCTGCACACCGCGGGATTTGAGCGCCTGACGGACCGTGTAGGCCTGCAGATAGCCGCCGTCTTTTGTGAGCGCCTCGAAGACCTCGCGCTGCGCCTCCTGGCTCGGGTGCTCGGCGAAGGCTTTCATCGTGTCGAGCGTGATCACCTTGCCCCGGGCCGCGGCGCGGATGTCGGGGTGGATAAGGCCATAGCGCAACCGGCCTTTCACGGCCGCCACCGTGGCGCCGAAGGTCTTTGCGATCGTCTCGGGGGACTGGCCATCGACCTCCATCATCCGAGCGAAGGCCTCGAATTCGTCGATGGCATTCATCGGTGCCTGGGTGATGTTCTCGGCGAGCGACAACGCCGTGGTGACGTCGCAGTCGTCAGGGACAAGGCGGCAGTCCACCTTGGTCTTCGCTGTAAACCCCTTGGTGGCCTTGTCAGCGATCAGCTCCTTCAGGGCTGCATGGCGCCGACCTCCGGCGAGGACAGCGTATTTGCCGTCAAGCTTCTGGACCATGAGCGGCTGCAGGAGACCCAGAACGGCGATGCTTGCCTTCAGATGGGCGATGTTCTCAGGATCATAGGTTTCCGAGGAGTTGCTGCGCACATTGGCGGGGTGGGCGACAAGATCGCCGATGGCAACGGTGAGAGGGGCAAAGCTTGTGGTCATGGGATATCCTTCCAGGTGGGTGAGGTGTGGCCCGCGCCTTCACGCGCGTGACCAATCCCCGGCTTCAGGGATCACCACGACAAAAGGCCCACTTTCCCTTTGAGGGGTCAGTGGGCCTTCATCGTCTCGGATGTCAGGGGGAGGAGTCCCCTGCCCTTCTACCAGTCGCGCGCCAGCATGATGGTCAGCACGCGCACGGTGGTGGCGGGATTGTCCGGGGTCTCAGCCCCGTAGCGGAAGTCCGAACCCGCCTCATAGAGATCAATTTTCCAGAACACAGTTTCGCCCCGGATCTCGACCGCCCCGAAATCGTGCCAGCCCTCGGGATCATTCTCAGGCTCGAACGTGGCAAACTCACCGGTTGCTTTGACCGCCTCGGCCATGAAGCCATCGCCGGCCTCCATAAGCGAGCGGGTGACATGCATGCGGCCCTGGATGGGTTGCGCGGGCGGCACCCCAAGGCATGCAAGTTTGCGAAACGCGTCGTTCTGCACCGCGATCACGGTCGGATCCGGACGGTCTGGCTGGGGCTGTGCAGTAATGGTCATAGGGCTCTCCTTTGAGAAGTTGAAACACCCTTCTCAAAGCCCGCTTTTTCTTTTCTGCTTGGCGGAAGGACCGAAGCAGAAGGCGCCTTACCCGAACAGCCCTCTGGCTCTGTAGTTCGGGTTGGGGATGGTTTCGATCCAGCCGCCCTGCTCCTTGATGCTCTCGAGTGCCGCCGAGAGCGGGTAAGCGCCCTCGGACGGGCTCCACCAATAGGCACCGCGTTTGAAGGTGATGATCTTGCGGCGGCCGTCTTCGAAGCAGGCCACCCGCAGCGTCTTGGGTTCCTTGCGTGACATGCGAGTCTCCGTTCTCCGTGTGGTCAGGCGGCCTCGGCACTGCGCCCAGCCCTACCCGCCTCAGATTGTGCGATCAGATAGTCACAGGCGCGCTGCGCATCCGCGGCGTGCTTGAAGATCGCACCCTTGTCCGACCGAAGAACGCGCAACCAGTTGTGGAGGTAGGCGGCATTCATCTCGAGCGTATGCGCCGTGAAGCCGAGTGTCTGACCCAGGAACACCGAGGTCAATTCCGCGACGATCTCCTCGCGCGCATAGGACGTGTTGCCAAACTTCGAGAACCCGAAATCACGGTTCAGTCGATGGGGGGCCTTCGTGGCATGGGCCAGCTCATGGGCCCAGACCCCGTAGAAGTTCCGCGGGTTCTCGAACCTGGAAATGGATGGCATGAAGACCTTGTCCACGGGCGGCAAATAGTACGCCTCCGTGCCTGTGAAGACGGTTGTGATGTCGATGGCATCGAAAAACGTCTGCATGTGCGGGATGGGCTCTGACGGCGGATGCTCAGGCACCGGGTCCGGCTCGGGATGGAAGCTATCCGGCAACCCCTCGATCTGGCAGGCGTTGAACACGCGATAGGATTTCTGGAAGCGGAAGATACGGGCTTCCTCGGAGTGATCATCCCCGTCGCTGTGATCATGCTCATCGCCGGCGTCTCTCCGGCTTTGGCCGTAATAGACGACGACAGAGGATTTCTCGCCCTTACGGACCTTTGCGTCCAATGCATTGGCCTGCGGCAACGTCATCCAGAAAGGAGAGCTGTGGCCCGCCATCACGGTCCGCATCGTCAGCAGAAAGTTGTTCACCCCCTGGTACGGTTCTCCGCCCACGCGCAGGGGACGAGAGCTGCCACCTGCTGTCCAGGGCTTGCGCCAAGGCAGGACGCCGCGCTCGATGATGCGGATGATTTCGTTTGTGATGACCTCGGAGGCATCGAATTTGGGCGTGCGGGATCGGGCCATGTCTGGCCTCCTTTCGAGTATTGGTGAGAGTAAGTGGTGATCAGGCTGACTGATGGGACCGCGGATCATTGAGGATCCTCGCGCCGAGCCCTTCGACCATGTCGATGTAGTCGGTCAGCGAGACGGACTTGCCAGGACCGCAAGGTTCAGGGTCGACCGATCCGTCCCGCGCCACCCGCGGCAGGTTCGCGAAGGCGATGACATCGGTGACGGGTCGGATATCGATGAACGGGGTGCCCCGTGAGACCGCCAGTGCGGCCAAGGGAAAGCGCTCGATCGGCGCGAGGGTGGACACGGTAGTCCAGCCGAGATGGAT